>NZ_JBMLTR010000219.1:0-231657 GCF_049239865.1 Aquidulcibacter sp. | reverse complement strand
TTGGATCGGCAAACCGATTAGTTCTTCGCTTTGTCGACCATCTTGTTCTTGCCGATCCAGGGCATCATGCCGCGCAATTGTGCGCCCACCGCTTCGATCTGATGCTCATCGCCCAAACGACGGGTGGCCTTGAAGAAGGGCGCGCCGGCTTTGTTTTCCAGCATCCAGTCACGGGCAAAGCCACCATTTTGGATATGCTCCAACACGCGCTTCATTTCTGCCTTGGTTTCTGGCGTGATGATGCGAGGGCCGGTGACATATTCGCCATATTCGGCGGTATTGGAGATGGAGTAATTCATGTTGGCGATACCGCCTTCATAGATCAAGTCCACGATCAGCTTCACTTCGTGCAAGCACTCAAAATAAGCCATTTCGGGCGCATAGCCTGCTTCAACCAAGGTTTCAAAGCCAGCGCGGATCAATTCAACCAAGCCGCCGCACAGAACGGCCTGCTCGCCGAACAAATCGGTTTCGCATTCTTCGCGGAAATTGGTCTCAATGATGCCAGAGCGGCCACCACCGACAGCTGAAGCATAGGCCAAAGCAAAATCGAGGGCTTTGCCGCTTTCATTGTGCTGCACGGCCACAAGGCAAGGCACGCCGCCGCCTTTTTGATACTCGCTGCGAACCGTGTGGCCTGGGCCCTTTGGCGCAACCATCACCACGTCCACGCCCTTTGGCGGCTGGATCAGGCCGAAGTGGACCGAGAAGCCGTGGGCAAACATCAGGGTTTGGCCTGGCTTGATGTAAGGCGCGATTTCAGCAGCATAGAGCTCAGGCTGGATTTCGTCGGGCGTCACGATCATCAAAGCGTCAGCCTTTTGCGCGGCTTCTGCGACAGTCACGACCTTCAGGCCAGCGGCTTCTGCCTTAGCTGCCGAAGCCGAACCCGCCTTCAAAGCAACCCAGACATTCTTCACGCCGGAATCCTTCATGTTCAACGCATGGGCGTGGCCTTGGCTGCCATAGCCAACCACCGCGACAATCTTGTCCTTGATCAGGCCAAGGTCACAGTCAGCGTCATAGAACACGCGCATTTTTTCTCTCCAGATTGAAATTGTAGCGGCACAAATGTGCAGACTAAGTTGAATTTGCCCCGGGTTAAGAGCGTTTTTTTGCGTTCAGGTCAATCGAAGCCATCAGCTTAGCGGCGCTCGATCTCAGCAAAACCTTCAGTTCGGGGGGGTGGTTGCGGGTGGACGGGGTGCAGCACTGGGTGGTCTGCGCGGTAAAGGCCCTGCTGCAGCGGCGGCTTGAGGGCCCGCACGCCCTGCCGCAAGCTCTGTCACAATCAACCAGCCACCCGCTTCGCGACGCCAGACCGTGACATAACGGCCAAGGCTAAGCTGATTATCGCCGCGCCGGATCACATAACGCCCCCAAGACGAGCCAGACCCACCAGCGGCCATGGCGCTCTCCGGGTTGCGCTCTAAGGTGACATCAGCTGGGAACGTCCCAAAGCGCGCCTGCGCGCCTGCTGCACCGGCTGGCGATGACCCTGAGGCGTCATGCAAAATGCCTTCATTCGACATCAAGGCCTCATAGGATTTTAGAGGGCCGTTCGCGAGGAGGTTTTCGGCAAAGGCGCGGTCAATCGCCAACAATTCCTCGCTCTCATCGATTATTTTCGGTGCCGGGGCTGGTGGTTCGTTACTGACGGCTTGCGCCGCGCGCAGACCATCGGGGGTGCCAGCCTCTGATGCGGGCAGCGCAAGGGGTGCCGCCGTCTCTGTCGAAGCTTCCGCCGTCGGCGCTGCAGTCGTTTCGGTTGGCGGCGTCGTGGGCGCGCGCCACTCTGCCTTTGGGGCAGGCTTCGATTTGGCTGGTGCCTTTGCCTGTGTGGCGGGCTTCTTACTGGCCTGTGCCGTCACACTTACCGGTTGCAAGACACAAGCGAGCACCAAGGAGCCAATCAGGGCAGCAGATATGCGTCTCATGAACTCCCTCCCCTAGTTTGATTTGCTGGGTCCGACCGGAACAAAACTTGCCTGCGGTGAAACGAGGCCCTCAACCGGCAAGGCACCGGGTTGAAACGAAAGCTTCTTGGCAAACACAGCCAAAAGTGGACGCACACGTTCATCGTCATAGCGGGTGGAAATGCACCGCTCGCGCTTGGGCGCGCGCACTTCAATCACTGCCGTGGCTTGGCCTGCGCGGGCCAGAGTTTCGATCGTGCGCTTGAGTTCGCCCCAGATTTTGGCGTCCTCAAAGGCATAGACGAGGGTTGCAGCATCGGTCACGTCCAAACTCCCACTGGCGCGGGTGATGGCCTTCCCATCCCAACGCACCATGCTGTAACGCCCAGGCTCCGCTTCGGGTGTGGAAAAAGTGATGCTGAGGCTTTCCTGACTTGCAGGACGCAGCACCGACACACGATAAGCCGCCTTATCGCCAGCCGCCTTCGCGAAGGGGGAATCAATGCCCATGGCCTTTAAGACAGCGGGGTCGGCCAATTCGCCATTCACCGGACTGTCGCACAAGCGCATGCGCGGATCGCCATCAACGCCCAGAAACAACGCCTTTTGTTCGGGTTCCGCCTTGCCGACCAAATAGATAGTCAAGCCCAAGACGGCGGCAATGGCGAGCATAATCAAATATCGAAAAGAGCTTTTCATCCACCCATCCAAACCTGAACTTTGGGCCAAAACAAGGCCGAATGCCGAACCAAAAAGGCCGTCGACGGTGCCGCTTAAATCACATCCTTGCCGCGTCGGATGGTTGCCACACCAGTGCGCGAGACCTCAACCAACCCCAACGGGCGCATCAAATCAATGAAATCATCAAGCTTTTTAGAAGAGCCAGTCAATTCAAACGTAAAATGGTCTAAGCCGGCATCCATGATCCGGCACTTAAAGGCGTCCGCCAAGCGCATGGCTTCCACGCGCACATCGCCTGTGCCCGCCACCTTAATCAACGCGAGTTCACGGGCGACGGCGTCGCTGTCACCATAAAAGTCGATGACACGCTTCACTGGTACCAAACGGCCGAGCTGCGCGCGAATCTGGGTCAAGACGCTGGGCGTGCCCGAGGTGACGATGGTGATGCGCGACGTATGAGCTTCATGGTCGGTCTCGGCCACCGTCAAGCTCTCGATATTATAGCCGCGCGCCGAAAACAGGCCGACCACACGGGCCAAAACGCCCGGTTCATTGGTGACGATCACGGCCAAAGTGGTGCGAATGATCGGGCTTTCGCCTTCAGGAATGAAATAAGCGGAACCGGGTTGGGTCATGAATGGGTCTCGACTTTCAGAGTTATGATTGCTTTAGCGATCATAGAGGACGCGTGCAAACACCACTTGCCCTTGTTCGTTCAATTCCATCAGTTCGGTTGCCGTTGCTCCTGTTTCGTCTTGATAGATCAAGGCCAAGCCTTGCCGATCTTGGCAGATCGTAAAGAGGGTAAAGTGCAACTGCGGTCTGATTTGAAACGCAAAACTGAAATAGGGACGCAACTCCTCGCGATGGGTGAAAAAGGTCTTTTCGCCCTTGGTGCGAACCGCAACCTTTGGAGAATGAAACACGACATCCTCCACGTAATGGGAGAGGATTTTCTCCACATCATGAGCATTCCAATCGGCGATCCAAGCCGCGGCGAAGCTGGTGGGATCAGTCATCTGTCATCCTCGTCGTCTAAGTCGTCGCCATCCGGATACCAGCTTTCCCGTCCCGAACCATGCACAGGGACCGGGGTACGCGGAGGCATCACCGTTACGCTGTGCACAGGAATGAGCATCGCCCAAGTTGCAACGGGTGCAGCTACCCAAAATGGAAACTTCGTCAGGATCATAGGCTGCTCCTTCGCGGATGGTTAAGTGGGCCTAGGGAAATTAGCGGTGGCGGGAATGGCTAAACCACAAATTATACACATTTAATTACACACTAATTGACAGGCTGACTTCCTCTAATTACTCTATCTCAATGGAGCGCGACAGCAAGAAAATCGTCAAGCGGCTTTTGTCCGAAGGGTTTATTTTGGTTGCGAGCAAAGGTTCACATCACAAATTCGCCAAAGGCGGCTTGGTTGTGATCGTCCCGCATCCAAAGAAGGACCTACCGCTCGGCACGGCGCGATCCATTGCAAAAATGGCAGGATGGCTATGAAAGGCAACGCGATGTTCTATTACCACGGCATCGTCCACAAAGACGAAGACAGCTCTTTTGGCGTCTCTTTCCCAGATTTAGAGGGCTGCTTCTCAGCCGCTGATGATCTGGAAAGCGTTGTGCGCGAAGCCACCGAAGCGGTGTCACTTTATTTTGAGAACAATGACCGTGTCATCGAGCCATCCAGCATCGAGACGATCCGAGATTTGGCGAAAGAGGATTTGGCAAATGGTGCCTTCCTGATTTTGGTGCCCCATATCGCCGCAAGCAACACGCCCACCCGCATCAACATCTCACTCGATTCCGGAATCCTCGCCGCCATCGACACCGCCGCCTCTGCCCGCAAACTCACCCGCAGCGCGTTTTTAGCCCAAGCGGCGCGCAATGAGATTGTGGGGCGGTAGCTTCTGCCGAAGGGAGTCGTCTGGGAGCGGTTTTGGTGACCATTTTGGTCACGCAAAACCTTGTTTCAATTATGTTGTTACCCGTTCAAGCGCGTCAAGGGTCGCTTCGCTTCTGCCCTTGACCCGCTTGAACTGGGGGCCATGTCGACGGGGTTCTGCGTCTGATGGCGGCAGTCAAGGCCAGAGAGCCAAGCGTGCCTTGACGGCCGGAAGCAAACAATCTGGCTATTTGGAATCTTCCATTGCTTTCAAGCGCACAGCTGTTCGACCAAGAAATAGCATAATAGGCACGAGCCAAACAAACATTCCAATAACTGGAATTGCGCACCACAATGCTTCCAATTCCTTACCTTGTCCCTCTTTTTTAAGCAGTCTCCAAATGGCGATACCCAATATTGCCTGTAACAATAATGATGGCAAAAGCTGCATAAAAACTTCTGTCATAAAAAAACTCCCATTTCGAATTAAAATAATCTAGGGTAGAATGACGTTGGCTGCTAAAGGTGTCAACGGTGGTTGCGTTTAAGGTCAACGGCTAATCGGCAATCCTATTTTTGACCCCCATCACACCAACTGCCGCCCCTTCTCGTCAATCGCGGTACCCAAGTCCTGACCATCGTCGCCCAAGAGCATTTCATTATGGGCCGCACCCGATGGGATCATGGGGAAGCAGTTTTCGTCTTTGGTGACGCGGCAATCAAAGATCACCGGGCCATCATAGTCGATCATGTCTTGGATGGCTGCGTCCAATAAAGTCGGATCATCACAGCGGATGCCCTTGGCCCCAAAGGCTTCAGCGAGCTTCACAAAGTCAGGCAAAGAATGGGAATAGCTTTGGGAGTAACGCTCGCCATGCAGCAATTGCTGCCACTGGCGCACCATGCCCATCCACTCATTATTCAGGATGAAGATTTTGACCGGCAGGCCATATTGGACTGCACAGCTCATTTCTTGCATGCACATTTGGATGCTGGCTTCGCCGGCAATATCGATCACCAAGCCGTCCTTATGCGCCATTTGCACGCCAATGGCGGCAGGCAGACCATAGCCCATGGTGCCGAGACCACCCGATGTCATCCAACGGTTAGGCTCTTCAAAGCGATAAAATTGGGCGGCCCACATTTGATGCTGACCGACTTCGGTGGTGATGAAGGTCTTGCGGTCTTTGGTCAGTTCATAGAGGCGCTCGACCGCATATTGGGGTTTAATCACCTCGCCACTTTGACGATAGGCAAAGCCTTTGCGGGCGCGCCAGCTATCAATTTGGGCATTCCAAGCGGCAAGGTCGGCACGCTTGCCAACGCGGGCCTGCCACTGGGCCAACAGGGCCTCGATGGCTTTGCCCGCATCAGCCACAATGCCAATATCCACGCGCACATTCTTATTGATGCTGGAAGGATCAATATCGACGTGGATTTTCTTTGAATTAGGTGAAAAAGCGTCTAAACGTCCCGTCACACGGTCATCAAAGCGCGCGCCCAAGCAGATCATCACATCGCAATCATGCATGGCCATATTGGCTTCATAAGCGCCATGCATGCCCAACATGCCGAGCCATTGTGGATCACTCGCAGGGAAGCTGCCCAAGCCCATCAGGGTTGAAGTCACGGGGAAGCCCGTCGCCGCTGCCAATTGGCGCAAGAGCTTTGAAGCTTCTGGCCCCGCATTGATCACACCACCGCCGGTATAGAAAATCGGCTTCTTGGCCGAGGCCATCAGCTCCACCGCCTTTTCAATCGCCAGAAGGTCTGGGCTGGTAGGCGGGCGATAATTGGGCGACAGATCGTTGGGCTTGCCACGATAAATCGTCTTTTTGAACTGAACGTCCTTTGGAATATCGATCAAAACGGGGCCCGGACGGCCGGTGGTCGCCACTTGAAACGCCTCATGCACGATCCGCTCGAGGTCATTGACGTCCTTGACCAGATAATTGTGCTTGGTGGCAGAGCGCGTGATCCCCGTTGTATCGCATTCTTGAAACGCGTCAGAGCCGATCAAATGCGAGGGAACTTGGCCTGTGATGCACACCAGAGGAATGGAATCCATCAAAGCATCGACCAAAGCCGTCACCGCATTGGTGGCCCCTGGCCCAGACGTCACCAAAAGTACGCCGCATTTGCCTGTGGAGCGCGCATAGCCCTCTGCCGCATGGCCTGCCCCCTGCTCATGACGCACCAGCACATGGTGAATCTGCTCTTGCTGATAGAGCGCATCATAGATCGGCAAGACGGCCCCACCGGGATAGCCAAAAATCGTCTCCACGCCCTGCTCTTGCATGGCCCGCACCAGAATTTCGGCGCCTGTCATTTCAATAGGTTCAGGCTTTGTCATGGTGCTGGTCTCGATTTCTGTGTCGTACATGGGGAAGGCTTCCAAGTTTTGGTGCTTATGGCGGTTTTTTGGGCATGAAAAAAGGGGCCAGTTGAGCCCCTTGTGTTACAACGCCGCGATTTGGTGAGAGGACTATCCCTCACCAAGCCGCGGCATTCTAACGAGTACAAGTGCGACGTTGCGCATGATGGAGTTTCCTCAAACTTCTACGAAAGGCATAAACATGCGCGACGCCTTGGTCAAGTAAAATTTCTTAGAATTTTATGCTTAGTATATCAGATAAATTAGAATTTTAATTCAAAATCTGTATTGATTTACACAAAACCGTGTTTGCTGGCATTGTGTTGTTTGCAAGCGGGGAAGTTTGGTTAAGCTAAGCCTAAATGCACAAGCGCCTTGGCCAATCAGGCGCACACAAAATGAAACGGGGGATGTGATGTCAGATCAACGCGAAACTTTGGGAGCGTGGGGCCCAAAAGCGGACCCCGATGCGACAGTCGGCGCACCGCCCCAATTGAGCGCTGCCTATGTGCGCTATGCGCTCTGGATGTTGTTGATCATCTACACATTGAACTTTCTCGACCGTGGCATCATCAACATTCTCGCCGGCCCGATCAAAAAAGACCTTGGCATTAGTGACAGCGCTTTAGGCCTGCTGATGGGAATTGGGTTTGCGTTTTTCTATACGATTTTGGGGCTGCCCATCGCGCGCTTTGCCGAACGCGGGAACCGCGCCAAAATCATCTCGGTTTCGGTGGTGATCTGGAGTGCGTTTACCGCTTTGTCCGGCGCGGCTCAGAACTACTGGCAACTTTTACTGGCGCGAGTCGGAGTTGGCGTTGGCGAAGCTGGTTGCACACCGCCAGCACACTCCCTGATCTCGGACTATGTTCCAGCAGAAAAGCGGGCGTCGGCTATTGCGTTTTACTCCCTGGGCGTGCCGATTGGCAGCGCGCTGGGATTGATCATTGGGGCAACGATTGCCGACGCCTTTGGTTGGCGTTGGGCTTTTGCAATCGTCGGACTTCCCGGTGTTGCGATTGGTGCCCTCGCCTATTTTACTTTGAAAGAACCACGTAAGCTTGGTCTTGTCCCTCAACCCAAAGCTGGCTCTGGCCCAACACTTCTGGCGACAGCTAAAGAACTGACCAATCGGAAGTCCTATTGGTATGTGGTGGGTGCCGCGACCATGATTTCCTTCCTAAGCTATGGGAAGAGCGCCTTCATCCCGGTCATGTTATCGCGGGTTCATGGCCTATCCCTGACCGAGATCGGCACACTTCTGGCGCTTAGCGGTATCGTGGCAGGGGTTATGGGCACCATGATTGGCGGCTATATTGCCGATCGGGCGGCCAAAGCCGACGTGAGGGCTTATATGACCATCCCAATGGTGGCATTTGTGCTTTCCGTTCCATTCTTCTTGTTTGCGATGTTTTCCGACAATGCCTACTTCGCCATTGCCTTATTGACACTGCCGGGCCTCTTGAATTCCATTTGGTACGGGCCGGTCTATGCCTCCATTCAAGGGCTCGTCGGTCCGCAAAGCCGGGCCACAGCGGTCGCCCTGATGTTGTTTGTCCTGAACATGGTTGGCTTGGGTCTTGGCCCCTTCACAGTGGGGCTGGTGTCGGACATCCTGACCCATCAGCATTTTGCAGCCAATGCGCCGGCGGGAATTGAGTTCGCCTCTTATTGCGCCAAGAAAGCGGCGACTGCTGGCGAAGCCATTTGCACGGTGGCCCAAGCCGAAGGTCTACGCCTGTCGCTGGCTTGGCACAGTGTGTTGGGCGTCTTCGTGGTCGCGTTCTTTTTACTTGCACGCAAAACGCTGAAGCAGGACATGGCAGAAGTCAAAGCGATGAGTGCCAACTGAGGCTTCCCTCGACCATGCAAATAAATCGCGCCATGGCATTGCTTTTTTCCACGTCGGCCCGATGGTAGGCCGATAAGAAAGGCAGGCATAGACCTGCCTATAAGGGGAACGACCGGATGGACAAACCTTCAGACACGATAGTCGGCTCTGGCACGCCAGCACAGCCGCAAGCCTTAAGCCCGGCCTATGTGCGCTATGCGCTTTGGGTGCTGTTGATCATCTACACACTCAACTTCGTTGACCGCCAAATTGTGGCGATCTTGGCAGGGCCGATCAAGAAAGACTTGGGCATAACCGATGGCCAATTGGGCATGTTGATCGGTTTGGCTTTCGCCTTCTTTTATACCATCCTCGGCATCCCCATCGCGCGCTATGCCGAACGCGGCAACCGCCCTGGCATTATCGCAACCGCCGTCATCGTCTGGAGTGGTTTTACCGCTTTGTGCGGCTTAGCCCAGAACTTCACCCAATTGCTGCTCGCCCGCATCGGCGTCGGCGTGGGCGAAGCAGGCTGTACGCCCCCCGCCCACTCGCTCATCTCTGACTATGTACCCGCTGAAAAGCGGGCGTCGGCCATCGCCTTTTATTCCTTAGGCGTGCCCGTCGGCACCGCGATGGGCTATATCGTTGGGGCCTGGATCGCCCAACATTATGGCTGGCGCGTGGCTTTCTTTGCCGTTGGTATCCCCGGCCTAATCATTGGCGTCATTGCTATGTTGACGCTGAAAGAGCCGCGCAAATTGGGTCTTGTGAAGCTTGGGGCCGCAGGCTCTGCGCCCAGCTTACGCCAAACCGCGCGTGAACTCACCAACCGCAAATCCTATTGGTATGCCGTCGGTGCCGCGACCACGATTTCCTTCTTGGGCTATGGCCACGCAGCTTTCTTGCCCATCTTCTTAGCCCGCGTGCATGGTATGGCTTTGGGTGATATCGGGACGGCGATGGCCGCTATGACCTTTATCGCAGGGGTTGCTGGCACGATGATTGGCGGCATTGCCGCAGACCGCGCCGCCAAGAATGACACACGCGCTTATATGGTCGTGCCCATGCTGGCCTTTATCGCGGGTGCCCCCTTCTTCTGGGCAGGCATGTTGGTCGAAGGCACCTTGGCTTCGATCCTTTTGCTCGCCATTCCAACCTTGTTGAACGCCGTCTGGTACGGGCCAGTCTATGCAGCCGTCCAAAGCCTCGTGCGGCCACAAAGCCGGGCGACAGCCGTGGCGCTAATGCTGTTTGTCGTGAACATGGTGGGCCTCGGCGCTGGCCCAACGGCCGTCGGCTTCCTGTCCGACATGTTTGCCAATCAGCACTTTGCGACAATCGCGCCAGCGGGGGCTGAATTTGCCACCTTCTGCGCCAAGGGTGCGGCGACGGCTGGTGACGCCATGTGTGGTGCCGCCCAAGCCGAAGGCATCCGCTGGTCGCTGATCGCGTCGAGTTCGGTTGGCCTGTTGGTCATCTTGTTCTTTGCGCTGGCCCGCAACACCATCCGCGAAGATTTGATTGCGACAGCCGAAGTCACTGCAAAAGATCAAGCCGCAGCCGCTTCCTAAGCCCAAGCGCGGCTTTCCGCGCTTGACCTCTAGGCTCACACCTACAAAACAGGGCCGCCGGTGGGACTCACCAGCGGCCCTTTGTTTGATAACGGAACGCCAGCCATGATCCCCCGCTATGCCCGCCCTGAAATGATCGCCATCTGGGATGCCCAAACCCGCTTCAAAATCTGGTTTGAGATTGAAGCCCATGCCGCCGATGCGTTGGCAGAGCTGGGCGTCATCCCCAAGGAAGCGGCAAAGACTATCTGGGACAAAGCGGGCGATGCCGTGTTTGACGTGGCGCGCATTGATGCGATTGAGGCCGAGACCAAGCATGATGTCATCGCCTTTCTAACCCATTTGGCTGAGATCGTGGGCCCTGATGCCCGCTTCGTCCACCAAGGCATGACCAGCTCTGACGTGCTCGACACCTGCCTTGCGGTGCAATTGGCCCGCGCGAGTGACTTGTTGATTGCAGGCGTTGACCGGGTACTGGCGGCCCTTGAGACCCGGGCAAAGGAGCATCAGCACAGCGTGCGCATCGGCCGCAGCCACGGCATCCATGCAGAGCCCACCACGTTCGGCGTGACCTTGGCTGGCTTCCATGCCGAGTTTCAGCGCGCCAAGGCCCGCCTAATGGCCGCCAAGGCTGAAATCGCCACCTGCGCAATCTCTGGCGCGGTCGGCACGTTTGCCCAGATCGATCCGCGCGTAGAAGCCCATGTCGCAGCAAAGATGGGCCTCGCGATTGAGCCCGTCTCGACCCAAGTCATCCCGCGCGACCGTCACGCCGCTTTCTTCTGCGCGCTTGCCGTCGTGGCTTCCTCGATTGAGCGCTTGGCCACCGAAATCCGCCATATGCAGCGCACCGAAGTGCTGGAGGCCGAAGAATTTTTCTCGCCTGGGCAGAAAGGCTCTTCGGCCATGCCGCATAAGCGCAACCCTGTTCTGACCGAGAATTTGACCGGCCTTGCCCGCCTCGTCCGCTCGGCAGCTGTCCCCGCGCTGGAAAATGTCGCACTGTGGCATGAGCGCGATATCTCCCACTCCAGCGTGGAGCGCGGCATTGGCCCAGACGCCACCATCCACCTCGACTTCGCGCTGCATCGCCTCGCAGGGGTGGTGGAAAAGCTATTGATCTATCCAGAGCGGATGAAGGCCAATCTCGACTTGCTTGGCGGCCTGCATAATTCCCAGCGCGTCCTTCTGGCACTGACCCAAGCCGGGGCGAGCCGTGAGGAGTCCTATAAGATGGTGCAGGCCAATGCGATGGCCGTATGGTCCATGCCAAGCCCGCGTCCGGCGACCGCCCTACTCGATCGGCTTCTGGCCGACAGCCAAGTCACGAGCCTGCTGAGCGTGGAACACATCCAAAGCTTGTTCGATGACAGCCACCACTTCGCGCAAGTCGACACGATCTTCGCTCGTGTGTTTGGCTAAGCTTTAGGCGCTTGGTGCAGGAAAAGGGCGTATTTGGCATTCTCCGACTACTCGCTTTGCACCAAAGCTATGCCGCGTGCATCCGTTTGGGATGTACCGAGTGATTTTGCTGTTCTTGCGGTTTTTTTCGCTTAGGACAGCCTTTGCCGCAGGCTATGCCTAGGCAAAGGCTTTGTTTGAGTTTGGGCGCGCAAGATGGGGCGTCAAGGGGCGCGCCTGCGGCGCGTCGGCGAAGCCGATAGGACCCCTTGACTCCCCAGCTTGCGCAGAAAGAATTGTCAGACGGCTTCAAGGCAAGCGAAGTGCGGCCTGAAGCTGTTCTAAGTCATTTCCTTTAAGCCTCACCCTCATCACTCTTCAGCAAAAAATGACCGTGTAAAGCGGCGATGGGGTCTGCGCGGTCAAACTGCCAGGCTTCAACCCGCACATTGGCGATGCGCCGACCAAGCTTAGTCACATGGGCGCGGGCATAGGTATCGACGGGCCTTCCAGAACGCAGGTAATCAATAGAAATATCAATTACTTTGGGAATTTTCTTACCACCCTGTGCCAAGAAAATTTCTGCCACAGCCGTCAATTCCATTAGCGCCCCAACAACCCCGCCATGCAGCGCTGGCAACATCGGATTGCCGATCAAATCATCCTTGAAGGGCAAGATGGCCGTCAGCTCATCGCCTTTAAGCTCAAACTGCACGCCGAGGAATTTGGCGTATGGTACCGCTTCAAACATGGCGCTGAGTTCGCCTAAATTCACGCGAACGGGGGTGGCGGATGTATCACTCATTTCGGCGGCCTCCGGTTCTGTCCCATGCGGCCGGATGTGCCCATCATAAAGGCCGCTTGGGCGGCCGCGACGGGATCTGTTTCATCCTGGCCGTCAAAGGCAAAGGCGCGCACAAAGGCGACCGTCTTGGTCATGCGATAGCAGTGGGCTTCCGCGCGTATGGTCGCGCCTTTCTTGGCCGGGCGCATATAGTCGATCCGCAGATCGAGGGTGGCAGTCGACATAGGCTCGCTCAGCGCGGCAAAAGCCGCAACCCCGCACGTATTGTCTAATAGGGTTGTCACAACGCCCGAGGCGATCACCCCGGTTTCTGGATCGCCGACCAAATCCTCGCGCCAATCCACTTCAACGACCGCGCGGGCTTCGGTGATGGCAATCACGCGCATCCCCAAAGCGCGTGCCTGCGGTGTGCCTTGAATCATCATGGCGCCGGCTGTCGCCATTCTTTGCCAAAGGGGTGTGTCATCACTCATGCGGCTACCTTAATTGGATGCGCCGGATTTGGAAACGTGGCAAGACAGGCCATTGCCTGCCGGATGGAGTGATCGTGATGATTTCTAAAAGCCAACCTCTTTCAGAGCGCGCAGTTTTGTTCCTGCGTCTTGGTGTCGGCTTTTTTATTGGCCTGATCGTCGCTTACTTGATTGCTGATGAGGTCCGCCGAAGCGCAGATACCTTGTTGCGACAGGATTGGCGGGAAGTCCTCGCCCAGACTTTGACATTGGTGGCCTTCATCCTCTGGGCCGGGGCTGGGGTGATGCGGCGGGCAAGCCTTGCCCTTTGGACCGCGATCGCAGCGGCTTTGCTCTGTTTCATCCTCTGGCATACGCGGATTTACTCAGGTGATGGCAGCACCAGTGAATTGCAGTCCATCCTGATCCTATTGGCCCTGACCTTCATCGCCAATGAATTGGTGTCGAGTGCCGATCAAGCCGGCAAGCCCTTTGCACCCTATGAGCTTTATTTCGATGAGGCGTGGAAGCGCGGCGTACAGCTGATCCTAGCAATTGGCTTTACTTTATTGTTCTGGGGCATTTTGTGGATGGGCGCGGCCCTCTTGGGCTTCATCGGCTTCAAATGGCTCGAAGACTTATTGAAGAATGAGTATTTCGCCTTCCCCATCACAGGCTTGGCTTTTGCCAGTGCCGTGCATTTAGGCGACATCCAGCCCAAGCTTTTGGCCAATGTCCGTGGCCTCGCCTTGGGCGTTCTGGCTTGGCTCTTACCCGTCATTACCCTGATCGGGGCGATCTTTGCCGTCAGCCTCGTCTTCAGTGGCTTGCAGCCCTTGTGGGATACAAAAGCGGCGACAGCCACACTTTTGAGCGCATGCATTGGCTTTGTGCTGTTGATCAATGCGGCCTTCCAACAAGGCGAGACCGACCGCAAGGTGCAAGTCGTCTTGAAATGGTGCGTGCGGCTGGCAGGCCTTCTATTGTTGGTCTTTGCCGTTTTGGCAGCGTGGAGCCTTGGCCTGCGGATCAATCAATATGGCCTTACGATTGATCGCACGTTAGCAGGCATGGTTGTGGTAATCGCCTTGGCCTATGGCCTTGGCTATAGCGCCGCCGTTTTTTGGCGTGGGCCGTGGATGGAGCTTCTAAAGCCACTCAATATCGGCTTGGCGGTTTTCAAATGCGTCGTTTTCATCGCCATTCTGACGCCGCTGGCCTCGCCTGCCCGCTTGAGTGTGGATAATCAAGTCAAACGCCTCACCTCGGGCCTGGTAAAGCCTGAAAAGTTTGATTGGTGGTTCTTGCGCTATGACACCGGCACTTATGGCCGAAAGGCCATCGACCAGCTGATCCAATCACCCGATATGCGGATTGCAAAAATGGCAGCCAGCGCAAAAGCGGAAACTTTAGGGCCTCGGCCTCGGTATCGTGGCGGCGACGAATTCCAAGAGGTAGAGCGTCCCGATCTGTCGAAGTTGGAGGTAGTAGCCCCTAAGGGCGCGGCCCTTCCTGCTGGTTTTATGGCGCAGAAGTTTAACGATGAGGCAGAGGCTTTCGTGCCGGACTGCCTCGTCAGGAAACCAAAGAATACGGATGAAGCCTGCAAAGCAGCGGTATTGGATATAGATGGCGACGCACAGCCGGAAGTCCTGATTATGACCAAGGTTGGAACGGTGGCCGCTTTCAAGCAATCGACAAACATGTGGGTGGCGATCCGCGCCGAAGTCACGCCAAGCCGGAATATTGAGCTCGAAAGTGTCACAAAGGGCGAAATTCGGGTCGTGGCCCCTCTGTTCAAAGATGTGATGATTGGAGACTCACGAGTGCGGTTCTTCCCAATTGATCGCCCAACCAACATCATCGTCGATATGGAACCTGTTGCCACAGCCAAATCTGCAGAGCCCGCAGCACAAGCCCCTTCAAAGCCATAGCCAACAGCTTTAAGCACGGGCGGAAGAATTAAGGAGAGGCACCCCATGAGCACGCGCACCGAAACCGATACTTTTGGACCCATTGAAGTGGCTTCTGACCGCTATTGGGGTGCGCAGGCCGAACGCTCGCTCGGCAATTTCAAAATTGGCTGGGAAAAGCAGCCTTTGTCGATCGTCAAAGCGCTCGGCATCGTCAAGCAAGCTGCAGCCCTTGCCAATATGAAACTGGGCAAGATGGATAAGGAGCTTGGCGAAGTCATCATTAAGGCCGCTCAAGAGGTGATTGACGGCAAGCTGAATGACCATTTCCCGCTGGTGGTCTGGCAGACAGGTTCTGGCACCCAGTCCAATATGAATGCCAATGAAGTCATCTCCAACCGCGCGATTGAAATGCTGGGCGGCGAAATGGGCTCAAAAAAGCCTGTCCACCCCAATGATCATGTGAATATGAGCCAAAGCTCCAACGATACCTTCCCAACTGCCATGCATATTGCTTGCGCGGTCGAGGTCACCCACCATTTGTTGCCGGCGTTAACGCATTTGCACGCCGCCTTGGACGCCAAAGCAAAAGCTTGGGCCGATATCATCAAGATCGGCCGCACCCATACCCAAGACGCAACGCCTGTCACCTTGGGCCAAGAATTTTCTGGCTATGCCAAGCAAATTGAAAATGGCATCGCCCGCATCCGCCAGACCTTGCCTGCCTTGATGGAATTGGCCCAAGGCGGCACGGCCGTGGGCACCGGCCTTGCCTCCCCCGTTGGCTTTGCCGATGCTGTCGCGACAGAAATTGCGGGCCTGACAGGCCTGCCCTTTACCAGCGCACCCAATAAGTTTGAGGCCCTCGCCGCCCATGACGCCATGGTCTTCACCCATGGCGCCATTACCACTGTGGCGATGAGCTGCTTTAAAATTGCCAATGATATTCGCTTCTTAGGTTCTGGCCCGCGGGCAGGTTTGGGTGAATTGGCTCTGCCTGAAAATGAGCCCGGAAGCTCTATCATGCCAGGCAAGGTCAATCCGACCCAGTGCGAAGCTTTGACGCAGGTGTGCGCCCATATTCTGGGCAATAATGCCGCCATCGCCTTTGCCGGCAGCCAAGGCCATTTCGAACTCAATGTGTTCAACCCGATGATGGCCTATAACTTCCTACAATCGGTCCAGCTTTTGGGCGATGCGGCTGTCAGCTTCACCGACAATTGCGTTGTGGGCATTGAACCGCGCCTTGATAACATCGCCAAAGGCCTCGCCAATTCCTTGATGCTGGTGACGCCGTTGAAGGAAAAATATGGCTATGATCTGGCCGCCAAAGTCGCCAAAACCGCGCATAAAAACGGCACCACCTTGCGCGAGGAAGCCATTGCTCTGGGCATCAGCGGCGATGATTTCGACGCCATCGTCCGCCCAGAGTTGATGATCGCGCCGGGGTGAAGTCCTTCGAGGCCGACTGCCCTACACCCAAGCCTCAACCAATTCCTTCAAGATATCCAAGGGCACAAAACCGCTGCCCAGCACGATGTCGTGGAATTTCTTGATGTCATAGCGGCTGCCAAGGCGACGTTGGGCATCCGCGCGCAGGCGTAAAATCTCCATCTGGCCAATCATATAGGCCGTGGCTTGGCCGGGCATGACGATATAGCGATTAATGTCGCGTGTGGCGCTTTCAAGGTCGCCCGGCTGATTGGCGAGGATATAGGCGATTGCCTGCTCTTTCGGCCAGCGCTTGGCGTGCAGGCCCGTATCGACAACCAAGCGAATGGCGCGGCGCAGTTCGAGGACCTGACGACCAAAGTCTGAATAGGGGTCTTGGTAGAAGCCCATATCCTTGCCCAAACGCTCAGTATAAAGGCCCCAACCTTCCGAATAGGCCGTGAATCCCGAGAATTTGCGGAAGCGCGGGATGCCCTGCAATTCTTGCGCGATGGCAATCTGCATGTGATGGCCCGGCAGGCCTTCATGATAGGCCAAGGCCTCCATCTGATAAGTCGGGATCGCCTTCACATTGAAAGTATTCACATAATAATAGCCGGGGCGCTTCCCGTCGGCCGAGGGTCGGCTATAGAAGGCAAGACCAGCCGAAGCTTCGCGGAAAGGCTCCACTGCGCGGACTTCCAAGGGCGCTTTCGGCATCAGATTAAAGGCTGTCGGCAAACGATCCCGCATCGTGTCGATCAGCGCGGTCGCCTTGGCGACATAAGAGGCCTTTCCCTCGACTGTGTCGGCGACAAAGAAGCGCGGATCGGTCTCCATAAAGTCGAAGAAGGCATCGCGTGTGCCTGTAAAGCCCACTTTGCGCATGATCCCTGCCATCTCACCATGAATGCGGGCTACCGCGTCCAAACCCAATTGATGGATCTCGTTGGCGGTTAGGCGGGTCGTGGTTTGGGTTGCCAAACGCTCGGCATAATAGGCCTCGCCATCGGGCAGAGCCCACACGCCATCGGTGGTGCGGGCTGTGGCTTGCTGCTTGGTCATTTCCGCGATGATGGCCTCGTAAGCCGGCTTGACCTTGTTTACGAGGGCCGCGCGGGCTTGGACTTTGAGGCGGTCCTTGGTGGCGGCATCGAGCGTGGTCTTATCGATCTTGCCTTTGATATCGCTCCAGAAAACCGAATCCTTGCCGGTCTCCGTAAAGGGTGCGCCGGCGAGGAGATTGGTGCAGTTGGACAGCACAAAGTCATAGAGATGGCGCGGCGGCGTAATGCCTTTTGCGGCTGAGTCCGCTGAGCGCGCCAGCAGGCCCCCGACTTTCTCCGGCATGGCTTCAAGGCGGGCGATATAGGCCTGCGCATCTTCTAAGTTCGCCACGCTATGATTATTGGCTAAGAAGGTCGGGATGCCGGATTGGGCACCATTATGCTGATCAAACACATAGGCATGGCCCCGGTAGGGCGCATTGGCCTTGGCATTTTGGGTTAGCTTATCAAACAGGCGTACACTCAAAGCGTCAGTCGGGTTCAACTTGAGGGTCGCGGCAAAGGCGGCGACCTCCTGATTGGTTTTGACCTGTAACGCGAGGTTTTGGGCTGCATAAGTGTCAGACTCATCATTCCACCGATCTTGCCCGCGCTTATCGCCGAGGCTGGTTGCCCGCTCTGGATTGCGCACCAAAGTCTGGTCAAAATAGCTTTCGAATAAGGCATTTAAGGGTGCCGAGGCCTCTTGCGCTTGGGCGGGGATCGACAGGCCCGCCACACCGATGGTGGCTGTTCCAGTAGCAAGTAAGGTACGGCGCGAGATCATGGTGTGGGCCTTTCTAAGAAGCAGAGACTAGAGGTCGGAAAGTGCAGCGCGCAATGCCAGTAAGTCGTCCGGCAGGTCGCTTTGAAAGCTCATCCGCTCGCTCGTAGCGGGATGGGTGAAGGCCAAGGTCTCGGCATGCAGCGCTTGGCGCTTTAGGCGCACGTCTTCTGGCAAAGCGGCATTGAGTGCGCGCGCTGCTTTGGTGTCGCCATAGACCTGATCGCCGATCAGGGGCATACCAATATGAGCCATATGAACGCGGATTTGATGGGTCCGGCCTGTCTCAAGCACGCACACCATCTCGGTTGCCGCCGCGCCTGGATTGCCCTGCAAGCCAATGCCAAAGCGCTTGACGATTTCATAATTGGTTGCCGCATTTTTACCGGCAGAGGCCGTGTCGGCTACCACCGCCATGCGCTTGCGGTCGCGCGGGTCTCGCGCCAGCCGCGCATCGACCCGCCCCGTCTTGCCCCAAGGCGACTTAGGCTGGCCCACGCCAAAAGCGCGATAGCGGCGCGATATGGTGCGGTCTTGGAATTGCCGCCCCAGTGAGGCCAAAGCAAACTCACTCTTACACACCACCATCACGCCAGAGGTGTCCATGTCCAAGCGGTGCACGATACCGGGCCTGCCCGTCGCCCCCACCACTTTCAGGCTATCGCCAGCGTGCCACAGAACCGCATTGACCAAAGTCCCCGTCCAATTACCCGGTGCGGGATGCACCGACAGGCCGGCCGGCTTATCCACTACCAGCACATGGGCGTCCTCATAAAGGATCGACAGCGGGATATTTTCGGCTTGTGGTTCAGCGGGCTCTGGTGGCGGCACTTCGACGCGATAGTGCGTGCCAACTTTCACCTTGGCCGAGACATTCATCTCCTTGACGCCATCACGGTAAACCCGCGCCGCCTCGATCAAATGCTTGATGCGTGAGCGGGAAAGGGCCGGAAAGGCTTCAGACAAGAACTTATCCAGCCGCTCGCCCGCCGCCTCAGGCGAGACGACCACTTCTTGCAGGCTGGGCGCGACATCGGGGGCGTCTAAGGCCTCAAGGTCGGCAAACTCGTCATCTTCCATGCGGGTGATGACTATTGCGCCCGAAAATCAAGCGTCGTCCACGCCGCAAACCAAGCCGTGACCGCATAGACGGCGACATTCTGGCGGACAGAGGCCAAATCAACCTTCTCCAGAATGTCATCCGGCGTATGGTGAATGGAGAAATATTTGCTGGCATCTTGCTGCAAATCCATCACCGGCACGCCCAAGGGCCGCAAGGTGGAGATATCGGACTGGCCACGCGCATCGTCGGTACCACGGGCAACGCCTAAGGGTTTGAGCGCCTTGGCAATGGCGGCTTTCACAGGGCCCGTCCCCGCGCCAAAGCCGAAATCGGCCTGATAGACTTTGCCGTCCCCGGAATCCGATTCTGCCGCAAACACATAGGAATCGGCCTTGCCCTTGATGGCTTGGGCATGGGCGGCAGCACCAATCAGGCCGACCTCTTCGGCGCCATACCAAATGATGCGGATGGAGCGTTTGGGTGGACCAGCAATATCGCGCACGAGTTTTGCCGCAGCCGTCACAATCCCACAGCCGACCGCGTCGTCGAGCGCACCTGTGCCAAGGTCCCAGGAATCCAAATGACAGGCCAACACGACATATTCGTCCGGCCGTTCGGTACCGCGCATTTCGGCGATGACATTGCCAGACTGGGCTTCAGGCTGAACCTTGGTTTGAACCTGCATGCGAACCTGGGTGGGCCCGCGCTCCAGAATGCGGCCTAATTGATTGGCGTCGGCATTGGCAAGGATCAGAACTGGCAGCTTACCCTGTTGGCCGCGCGCGCCTTGCCCGACATGGACTTCACGCTCAGACGTTCCCGCCGAACGGATAAGACAGCCAATGGCCCCAAGTTCTGCGGCCACCGACGCACATTCCCGTCGCTTTGCCACCGCCTTGCCATAGCCACTGCCATCTTGGGTGACGGGCATCACATCATCGACAAAGGCAATCTTGCCCGCCAAGGAACCCGGCGCCGCAGCCTTTAAAGCCGCCATATCGGCAAAGCGCACCACGTCACCCACGAGGCCCTCGGCCGGGGTTGAAGGTGAGCCACCTGTGGCATGCACTTCAAGGCGTTGGGCATGGGGGCCTAGAACCGTCGCGGTTTCCACGACCCGCTCCCAAGCGGTTAAGGGGAAGGTCTCAATCCGCGCATCGGTGAAGCCTTCTTGGGTGAGGCGCGCCACAGCCCACGCCCGCGCACGGGCCTCAGCTTCTGTACCGGCCAAGCGCGGCCCGACATCGGTGGTGAGGTCGCGGGTAATCGCATAGGCGCGATCATCTTTCAGGGCCGCCTCAATCAAGGCCTTGGCGGGCGGGGTTGGCACCTTGGTTTGCGAGAAAGCCAGCGCGGGCAGCCCCGCCAACAAACCTGCGACAATCATCGCCTTAACTCTACCCATCACCTACCCCTTATGCGTCGCTTAAGCGATCATGGTAGTCGTGACCGCCGCCGCGATGCAAGCCCATTTACCCCGTCGGCCTACTTGATGGTGATGGTTTGGCTATTCTGGCCTTGTTGCACCACAAAGCGCGTCGCTTCAGGCTTTGGTGGACCCAATTGGGCCTTGGCATTGTTTGAAAATGCATAGGGCTCCTTCGGGATGCCGAACGGGCCAAGATCCAGTTCTTGATTGCCATTCACATCGCGAAACGCACGCATCGTGCAGACTTGACCCACCCGCTGGTCTGCAAAGCGGATCATAACTTGTGGGCCACGCACATCAGCTTGGGCGGAAACCGAACGCCCCTGATCGCCCGGCTTTTCGGCACAGGTCAATTGCGCCATCACTTGGCCCGCCTGCTTTTCAAAACCCGTAAAAACAAACTGCACTGGGGCTAAACTGGCAACAGGGGCTGCCATGACAAGGGGGCCGGTAGCGAGAAAAAGTGCGATCGCGGCAATCGGGAGGGGAGGAGACAAAAAGCGCATGGAAGTAGGTCCTTTAAGGATCGAATTTGGTTGGGAGGGAAGAATTGAGCTGCAGGGTCCTGCTACCCAAACAGCAGCGCATAGAAGGTGCGGCCGGGAATGAAGGTCATGACGCCCGCTACGCAGAGTCCGAAGTAAAGGCCTCGCATGGTTTTAAAATGGGCTTGCACATTGCCTTGGCGGACGAACCAAATGGCACGGGGCAGGCTGATGAATGTCCAGACGGACAGGATATGAATGGGGCCAAACTGCCCCAGCATGGGTGCAAAGCTCTTCATAAAGAGGCTGGAGAGCGCCGTTGTCATCATCGTCACAGCCCAGATTCGGCCCATCACCTTATGGCCGGGTGTGCCCTTTGGGCCAAAAAGCACGATGCCACCCAGAACTAAAGAACTGGTCGCTCCACCGACATGGATCAGCGTGACAAGGGGGAGCTCGGCGAAGACGCGCCAGTCAGGGGCACGAAGCGTAAAGCTCTGGCTCAACAGCCAAGACCACACATTCGGCCCGAAAGACGAAAGCGCCACAGCCACCATGACGACGGCAAAGGCAGGGCCTAGCACGGGGCGAATGATCTCCAGCATTTTGCCAGTCTGGTTCAATCGATTGGCCGTGAGGCTTAGGGTTTTTGGGGAGGAAATGTCGGTCATCAGCTTAAACTCCAAATCGTGTCACAAGCTCTTTGCGAGGGACGCAGGACTTGGTTAGAAGGGGGTTTGGGTGCTTGCACGCGCCGATACGTGGAGAAACTGGCTTTATGCGCGAAACACCAAGCACTGTGGTTCACGAAGCGCCAAATACCAGTTGGACTCGCCTGTTTGTTAGCGCCGAAAACCTGCGCGGCTATGGCATTAGTTTGGCGCTCGGCAGCCTTTTGGCCATATCTGGTGCGTTTGAAACCCAAAACTTGCCGCTCTGGGTCCGCTTTGCCTATTGGCTACCCATCATGCTGGCGGGCGCATTCATCGGCGGGCTGATCAGTTGGAAGCTGGTGGCCATTGAGCGCTGGGCCCGTTCGCCCTTCTTGAGTTGGGCCGTGGTGACTTTGTTGGTCTCCATCCCCATGACCGTCATCGTTTGGGCGGTTACGGGGTTGGCCTTTCAGGATCGATTACAGCCACACGCCCTGCCCTATTTCTTTGCCCCGGTTGCCATCATCTCAGCCTTTATGGCGGGCCTCCTGACCTTGACCAATCAAGCCCCGCGCGAGACTTATGGCGCGCCGCCCAGCAGCGCAGATGATAAACCCACAACCATTCGCTTCTTAGAACGCCTTCCCATCTCCCTGCGCGGTGCCGAAATCTATGCGGTCTCCAGCGAGGATCATTATTTGCGCATCCACAGCTCACGGGGGACAGATCTGATCCTCATGCGCTTAAGCGATGCGATCAACGAGCTAAACGGGATTGAAGGCGCGCAAGTCCACCGCTCGTGGTGGGTGGCGCGTGGTGCGGTCAAGGATGTCGAACGCGGCGACGGCAAAGCCGTCTTCACCCTCACCAACGACACCCAAGTCCCCGTCAGCCGCACCTATGCCAAAGCCCTGCGTGAGATTGGCTGGTATTAGGGGGTGTCTTCCCGAACGGCGTCTGCCGAGTCCCAGACCTTGCGGCGCAAAGTCCCAGGGGGTCCCCGCTCTGCGCTGACGCTTCGACTCGGGTGACATCGTGGGGGAACGGAGCGCGCAACAAAAGTTGCGCTTGTCCTCGCGTTTGCATGCCCAACTCGTGTTGCGCGGTCCTTTTGGTGATCCTTCCATCTCACCAAAATCGGTCCAGATGAAAACACCCCTTCAGTCCGCTTCGCGGCCAGCTTCCCCGCGAGCGGGGAAGCGGCAGCAGCTGGGACACGCCGCTTCCCCGTTTACGGGGTTTCGGCGCATGCGCCGATGTCCGCCGGAGGCGGTGAAGGGGTGCTTCCGCAAACTCACAAAGGTCCCCGCTCTCCGCTTCGCTGCGGCGGGGATGACATCGTTGGCGTGCAGCCTTCCCCTAATACCCTAAGCGACCACTCAAAGTGCCGATCAGATCTACAACCGCTTCGCCGATCACCGTGCCTGGCAGATAGACAGCACTTGCCCCCATTTGTTTGAGGACGGGCACATCATCAGGTGGGATCACGCCGCCGATGACGATCATGATGTCGCTGCGGCCTTCCGCAGACAGGGCTTGGCGCAGGGCAGGCAGCAGCGTCAAATGGCCCGCAGCCAGCGACGAGAAGCCGATGACATGGACATTATTCTCCACCGCTTGGCGCGCAGCCTCTTCCGGTGTCGCGAACAAGGGGCCGATGTCGACGTCAAAGCCCAGATCGCTAAAGGCCGTGGCAATCACCTTTTGGCCGCGATCATGGCCATCTTGGCCCATTTTGGCGACAAGGATTTTGGGTGCGCGACCATCGGCCTTGGCAAAGGCGGCAATGGCCTCGCGGGCCTGTTGCAGCACAGGATTTGAGGGGTCTGCTTCGCGGGCGTAGACGCCAGAATTGATCCGAATCTCTGCCTTGTGGCGGCCATAGACATCTTCTAGGGCCAGCGAGATTTCACCCACGGTCGCTTTGGCCCGGGCGGCCTTGATAGCGAGGTCGAGAAGATTGCCAGACCCGTCGCGGGCAGCGGCCGTCAAGGCGGCACAGGCGGCATCGACTTCGGCTTGGTTGCGTTCAGCCTTTAAGCGCTTGAGCTTCTCCAGCTGTTTCATGCGCACCGCCGTATTATCGACCTTCAGGACCGGCACGTCTTCGACGTCATCGAGCGGGAATTTATTGACGCCCACGACGGTCTGCATGCCCGTATCGATGCGCGCTTGGGTCTTAGCTGCGGCTTCTTCAATGCGCAGTTTGGGCAGGCCCTGTTCGATGGCTTTGGCCATGCCGCCCAAGGCTTCGACTTCTTCAATATGCTTCCAAGCCCGCTCGGCGAGATCAGCCGTCAGCTTCTCGACATAATAGCTGCCGCCCCAAGGATCGATGGGGCGAGAGAAACCGGCTTCTTCTTGCAAGACCAATTGCGTGTTGCGGGCGATGCGGGCGGAGAAGTCGGTTGGCAGGGCCAGCGCCTCGTCCAAGCTGTTGGTGTGCAAGCTCTGGGTGTGGCCATGGGTGGCGGCCATGGCTTCGACGCAGGTGCGCACGGCATTGTTGAACACGTCTTGCGCGGTCAGGCTCCAGCCAGAGGTCTGGCTGTGAGTGCGCAGGGCCAAGGACTTCTCGCTCTTAGGATTGAACTGCTGGACCAA
Organism: Aquidulcibacter sp.; assembly: GCF_049239865.1. NCBI lineage: Bacteria > Pseudomonadati > Pseudomonadota > Alphaproteobacteria > Caulobacterales > Caulobacteraceae > Aquidulcibacter > Aquidulcibacter sp. The sequence goes on along the minus strand of NZ_JBMLTR010000219.1, from coordinate 207,327 downwards.
GCGCGCCCACAAGGCCCGCCCTGCCCGCATCTTGGCGACTTCCATGAAGAAATTCATGCCAATCGCCCAGAAGAATGACAGACGCGGGGCAAATGCATCAATATCTAATCCTACCTCTAGGCCAGCTCGGATATAATCCAACCCGTCGGCAAGGGTGTAGGCGAGCTCGAGGTCTGCCGTCGCCCCGGCTTCTTGCATATGATAGCCGGAGATAGAGATGGAGTTGAACTTCGGCATGTTTTGGCTGGTGAAGGCGAAAATGTCCGAAATGATCCGCATGCTGGGTCCGGGCGGGTAGATATAGGTGTTGCGGACCATGAATTCTTTGAGGATGTCGTTTTGAATGGTGCCGGAAAGCTTGTCAGGGCTCACGCCTTGCTCTTCAGCTGCCACGACATAGAGCGCGAGGATGGGCAGGACCGCGCCATTCATGGTCATGGACACGCTCATTTGGTCGAGGGGAATGCCCTCAAACAAGGTGCGCATGTCGTAAATGCTGTCGATGGCAACGCCGGCCATGCCGACATCGCCTAGAACGCGGGGGTGGTCGCTGTCATAGCCGCGATGGGTCGCCAGATCGAAGGCAACCGACAGACCTTTTTGACCCGCTGCCAGATTGCGGCGGTAAAAAGCGTTGGAATCTTCGGCCGTAGAGAAGCCTGCATATTGGCGGATCGTCCAAGGCTGTTGCACATACATGGTGGGATAGGGCCCACGAATATTGGGGGCGATACCGGGAAGCCCGCCCAAATGGTCCAGCCCTTTGAGGTCTTCCGGGCCATAAGACGGCTTGACCAGCACATCTTCTGGCGTGCGCCACATCTCAGCGCTGGCCGCGCCCGTGGATGCCGGGGCTAGGTTTGGCGTGCCAAGCGCTAACTGGGCGAAGTCAGGTAGCTTGCTCATGCGGGCTCCTCCAGAAGCGTGATGGCGTGGGTGAGTTCGGCCAAAATGTCTGCCCCGGCAAAGAGGTTGCGATCGATGGCTGGGGCTTGGAATTTGCCGGCCAACCAAATTTGCGTGGCACCAGCGGCTTTAAGGGCGGCGGCAGCTTCGGAGGCCTGTGCCTCATAAGTCGCATCATCGCCGCACAGGCACACCAGCTGTGCGCCACTGGCCTTGAAAGCGGCAATGAGCGCCGCCTGATCTGTATGGGCGACGTCGGTGCCCAAGGCCTTGATACCGCCCGCTTCAAAGGCATTGCGGGCAAAGCCAGCGCGTGCACTGAACTTGGCGAGCGCGCCCAAAGTCGCCAGAAAAATCTTAGGGCTGAGGCTGTCTGCCCGGTCGCGCAGCGCTTCAAAATCTTGCGCCAAACGCATCGGTGGGATTGCGCCGGGCAAAGGTGTTGCGGGCGTCGAGGTCGCCGCGATGGCAGGCGTGGCGGGCAACACTTCGTCCAGATTGGCATAGATATTGATGCCAATGAGCTGCGTCTTGCGCTTGGCAATATCGCGGACCCGCGCAGCCCGCGTTTGGGCCACCCATGCTTGGACCAAGCCTTGATCCAAAGCAGTTGGCAGGCCACCTGCCCGTTCAATTTCTTGCACCAAGGGCCAAGCCGCTTGGGCCAAATCCTCGGCCAAAGCTTCCATCGCCCAAGCCCCACCGGCAGGATCGGTCACGCGACCCAGATGGCTCTCTTCTTGTAGGATCAATTGTGTGTTGCGGGCGATACGGCGGGCATTCTCGTCAGCCAGCCCTAACGCACTTGAATAAGGAAGGACGGTGATCACGTCTGCCCCACCGGCCGCGGCCCCAAAGCAGGCGCACGTGGCGCGCAAGATATTCGTCCACGGATCGCGCTTGGTTTGCATACGGCCAGAGGTCACAGCCTGCAGGCGCATGGGTGCTGCGACACCGCACGCATCCAAGACCCGTGCCCACAGCCTGCGGGCTGCGCGCTGCTTGGCGATCTCGACCACCACATCAGGACCTGCAGCCAGCGTGAACAGCAAGGTTGAATTCACCGCCGCAGCAGACAAGCCAAGCGCCTCACCTGCTCGCAAATGGGCGATCCCAGAGGCAATCAATACTGCGAGCTCTTGGGCCTCAGAACCACCGCCTTCATGCACGGGCCGCGCATCGGCGCGCAAGCAGGTCGCCATCGGAAACAGGGCTTGGGTCTGGGCGGCAAAGCCTGCTGCTGCTTCAAGGCTGCATCCGGTTTGGCCATTCATGCGGGCAGCTAGGGGGTCGAGATTAAAGGCAAGCTTTGCCGTCGCGCGGTCACCTTCCGGCACAGCATCAGCCAAAGCGCGCGCAGCGCCCAAGGGATCTGCTGGCGCATCCAAAGCCACCGTCGCCAGCGCCACGAAGATGCCTTTAATCAAGACTTGAAAGTCTGCAACGCGACTGGCGACGACGCCGCAATTACCGGTTGGATCAATCACAAACTCCAGCGAAGAGACGCCGCGTTCCAGATCATAAAGAGCAGTTTGATTGGCGGCTTGCGGGTCTGGCGTCAGAATGGTTTGGCGAACATCCCAAGGCAGGAACGCATCGCGCACCGAATCTGCACCGCGAATGAAAGGTGCTTGGCCTGCCACCCCGGTCTGTTCCGCCGGGTTCGGCGCATCGACCGACGTGTAAAGCGGACGAACGGGCACGCCATCATAGGTCTGCCCAATAAGGCGTTCAAACGGAGACCCCTTCAATGCTTTCTCTGCCAGCTCCTGCCAGCGCGGAATTTCAGGGTTAGTGAAGCCAGAAGCCAGTGCGAATGGATGAGTCATGAGATGGCAAGTGCAGGGCTAAGCCCGCCTCGTCAAGACCTCACCTAGCGGTAGATACCAGTCGAACCAAATCCGCTTGCCGCCGCAGGCCCAATTTTGCAAGCAGGCCTTTGATTTGACTCTTGACGGTCGCCACCGAAGTCTTGCGGATCGCCGCAATCTCTTCGACCATGCGGGCTTGCGAGAGGAGTGTTGCGATATTGGCCTCAGATTTGGTGAGGCCGGCAAAAACCTGCAAACCAGTGATGGTCGCCATCTCATCTTGCGCGGTTTTGGGCAATAGCACGGCGACATAGGGGCCCAAGGTCACCTCGCATTTAAACAGGCGGACCATATCGACGACCCAGCCATCCAAGTTCCGCAATGGCACAGACAAATGCTTGCCCTGATAGCCGTCATACAGAACACCAATCCCGGCTTGCAGGTCCGTGACACTGCGGGCTGCCAAAGCCGTCAATTTGCCGTCCTTCAAACGCAATGTGCTCGACGCCTCAATCCGGCGAGCCCATTTTGACGTGCCCGCGTGGACGTGGCCAGTTTGGTCCACAATCACGCCATGGACGCTAGCGGCCTCGAGACCAGCCAAAAACTGTTTAAGCTTGGCGCGACGGTCCTTCTCTGCCTTGGTGTCATAACCGGAATCGGTTTGCCAGGACGGCACATGCTCATCCGAGGTACGATCAATGGCATCAAAAGCCCATGAAATCCCCACGGCTTCTGGATCGTCGAAACCGATGGGCATTTCCTGCACAGGTTCATAATCAGGACGAATCTTTAGATCAGAACTGGTGCTATCAGCACTGGCGTCAACACTGATCATGGGAGTTGGTTCAAACGAACCATTTTCCTCGGGCTTTTCCGCGCTCATACAACTTCCCCAAGCCGAGGCTTCATCTTGTTGAGGCTATTGGGCAAAGTCCACTCAAAATAGCGGTTAATTCGCCACCGGATCAAAAATGTTTCGCAATTGTGATCAATAATCTGTCAGCCCCGCGCGAAACGCCGGTAAGCTTCTGGTGGTCAATGCCAGTTTTGTCCGGTGCTTCTACTTGCATCGCGGCGCAGGACGCGCCAAGACGGGACCATAAACGTAGCCATAATGGCACCTGCCACACTGCTCTGGGAGTTCATATGTCGGTACCTGCAGTTCTATCTCGTCTTCGGATCCCTGTGATTGGAGCCCCGCTCTTTATCATTTCCAACCCTGATCTGGTCATTGCTCAGTGTAAGGCCGGTGTGGTGGGTTCATTCCCAGCGCTCAACGCACGCCCTGCCCACGTACTGGAAGAATGGCTCGACAAAATCACCACCGAATTGGGTGAGTGGACCGACAAAAACCCAGACCGTCCCGCCGCACCATTCGCCGTCAACCAAATCGTTCACAAGACCAATGACCGTCTGATGCATGACGTTGAGGCTTGCGTGAAGTTTAAAGTACCGGTTGTCATCACCTCGCTGGGTGCCCGCGAAGATGTGAACCAAGCCATCCAGTCTTACGGCGGGATCACTTTGCACGACATCATCAACAATCGCTTTGCCAAAAAGGCCGTTGAAAAGGGTGCGACGGGTTTGATCGCCGTCTCGGCCGGTGCCGGTGGCCACGCAGGTACCTTGTCTCCTTTCGCTTTGGTACAAGAAATTCGCGAGTGGTTTGACGGACCTTTGTGCGTATCGGGCTCCATCGCCAATGGTGGTGCAGTTTTGGCAGCCCAAGCGATGGGCGCAGACTTTGGTTACATCGGCTCAGCCTTTATCGCGACGGCGGAAGCCAATGCCGAGGAGGCCTATAAGCAAATGATCGTCGACAGCAATGCCGACGATATCATCTATTCCAACTTGTTTACTGGCGTGCACGGCAATTACTTGGCTCCTTCGGTTGTCAACGCTGGCCTCGACCCCGCTAACCTGCCTGAAAGCGACCCATCGGCTATGAACTTCGGCTCTGGTGGCAATCAGTCGAAGAAGGCTTGGCGCGATATTTGGGGCTGTGGCCAAGGCATTGGTGCCGTCAAAAAGGTGGCGACTGCGGGTGAGTTTGTAGACCGCTTGGCTGCGGAATATGAAGCCGCGAAAGCGCGGATTATCGCAGCACCCTTGCGCTAGATTAGCCTGTATCGGTCAATCTATCCGACTGACCTATGACAAGGGCCATGGTGTCGTCTTCGTTCAGAGGATTGACCCATGGCCCTTTTTAATTCCCCACCCCCTGCCGCTCAGCTTGGTTGGCGTTGGCCGCACTTCACGGCGACAGAATTGTCCTGCCCGTGCCGCAAGCATTGTACAGGCGAGTATTTTCATGATCCGCGCTTTTTAGACGCCCTAGAGGCGATGCGGCACGACGTTGGCCCATTGATCATCCGATCCGGTCATCGCTGTCGGGCCCATAATGCCGCTGTAGGTGGTGTCCAAAATTCCTACCATGCCAAAGCGATAGCAGCCGACATTGCCGTTACAAACAAGGACCGGGCACGAATATTACAGGCAGCCGTCAATGCGGGCTTCACCGGTCTAGGCTATGGCCGCAGCTTTTTGCATGTCGATTTGGGTCCAGCCAGAGCTTGGACTTATCCAGGTGCCTTGGGCTTATGGGTTAGAGCACTCGGGTTTGACCCGATGCGCAATCCATTAAAACCTCAGAAGCAACAAGCTTAGCCGCCCTTGCCCTTATTCTTGGCTTCTTTGGCTTCGCGCTCGGCTTTGGTTGGCGGTGGTGGGGCGCTGGCTTTGATCTGACGCGCTTGCAAGGCCAAAGCCTCACCGCGAGCGCCCTCTTCATCTTCGCAACTGACGCGATCTTTAAGAATCGGGTCGCGTCCAACGACACACAAGCCACTGGCAGCCACGCGGACATTGCCGACGCTGTCAGCTGGATCATTGGTGTCGCGATTGAGAAGTTGAGATGAAACCTCGGCTTGGGCGCGCGATTTGATCTCTTGGGCGTAGAAGGACAAAGCCGCGCTCTCGCCAGAACGGCCCATCGAGCCAGTCGCACTGGCAAATCGCTGAACAGAGTCAGCAAAAGCACGCGGCGAGATTTTGCCGGAGAAATAAAGACGGCGAGCCAGCACGGCCTCTGCACCGAAAAATGTTTCAGCAGAGCGCGGGTCGCGCTTTTCAAAGGCTAAAAAGCCCAACCGCTTGGTGGCCTCTAACGCAACCGCATCGCCTGCTTCACCTGGCGGTGCCAATGTCAAAGCATTGCGGAACGCTTGTTCTGCTTGCCGAAGATCACCAGCCGCGCTGGCCGCCGTACCGGCTTTCAGGGCCTCGCGCGCAGCTTCATCGGTGATGGGCGGTGGCGGTGGGGCCGGTTCGGGTGTTGCGACTGGAGCTGGAGCCACGACTTCAACGACGGGGGCTGCAACCTCTTCAACCGGGGCCGGAGCCGGTTTTGGGGGCGTTACTTTCTGAACCACAGGCGGACGCTGGGTACGCTTGGACTTGCTATGCTTCTGACCTGCGGTTTGCGCCAAAGCGAGGCTGCCCAAGCTCGCCGCCATACCCGCTAACAGGAACAAGTTTGTTTTGGAAACTTTCAAGTGACCCTCGGTTCTAGAGCGAACAAACTGTTGCTCCAATTTAGTCAGGACTCGCGCCAAGCGCCTGTGATTGACCACAATAGCGAACGCACGCTGCGACGCAACGCGTAACACGCAGAAGGGTTAGGGATTTCCTGCATAGTCACAAAGTAAGGCCGCAACGTGGCGTTCTAAACTCTCCCACTTCTTATAGGCGCGCACATCTTGGTTTGCCTCATGCCAAGCCTGCTGGAAAGCGCTAGCAAGGGCTTGATCGGCAAGGAGGTCTGCCAATCGATAGAGTCGGATGCGTATGGTGAAGAGGACTGCGCCTGTTTGGGGAAGCCTGCGAATGGTCTGGCGCTCGACCCTCACATGAAGCGCGTCCCTTGCCGCATCAAGGGCGGCCGCAGTGGCCGCTGCGCGCAAGGGCGTGGCGTCGGGCGTATAACGCGCGTCGCTCCATTGCACGGTCCAATTAAAGCGCTCCAGAACGAGCTCATCACGCAATAAGGAGAAGACACGAGAAATCCGCCCGCCCAGACCTGGATCGCCGCCGGGCACCGGTCGATGCAGGGCAAAGAGGCTTTTGCCAATGGCTTCATGAGCCGAGAAAAAGGTTGGACTGCACAAACACAGGGCCGTGTTGGTCCAAGCGCCCTCGCGCATTTCCATCAGTACCAGATCGTCGGAAACCAACCGGCTGGCGGCAAACAGGGGAGGCTCACCTGGATCAAAACTCTGACCACAAGCGGTGGCAACCAGCTGTGCCGCCTCTAATTGACCGGGCATAGAGCCTGTTACGCTAGCAAAAACCGCGTCGGATTCGGTATCCATAAGCGCATTTTTAGGCGCAAGCCAATCGGCCTGATCATCGGGCATCAACCAAGCTTGCGGCTCAATCGGGGCGAGGCCGACATCAAAGCGCGGCGGGCCCTGCTCAAATGGCAGAGGACGGGAGGAGGATAGCGCGTGCGACACGCTTTGTTGAAACCTGTCTGGGCGCAGGTTGCAAGCGGGCAGATGCGGTGAAGCCGCTGCCCACCGCTAAATTAGGGTGAATAGATCAGGGGGTCGTTTGTGGCACCAAATCATTGGGCCCAATCACCCGATTGGTCGACCTACTTGGATTGGCCTTGCTGGCGGCCGCAGCCCGTTGGCGATAAGTCCAAGAATCCGCTTCGTCGCCGCAGACGGTGGCAAACACACGTTGCGGCTTGCCGTCGGCCCCAATACGCACATCCTCTTGGGTTTGGCAGGTGGAATCTGGGTTCACATCACCGCTGAAAATGTCAGACGTGACTTTCAGGCCTTGGTCTGGCGCTGCTGCGCAGCTGGGGGTGGGCTGTCCTGGAGTCACAACGCACAGATTGGACGGGCCGAACAAACTCGCGGTGGGATCAAAGGCTTCCACATTCGCATCCGCGCCGGGTTGCTTCGCTGCGGGCCCGGACCAATCCAGCGGAACGGCCCCATCCGGGGTCGCAATCGCATTCTTCAGACCTGGCATGAGAGGGCCAGATGGTGATTGAGTCTCTGCACCAGTAGGTGAATCTGGCGACAAGGGTGACGTCGCCGACAATGCGACCATCATAAGGGCCAAAAATTGGGTCAACGCGAAAACCTCTCATGCACGGAACGACGAGATTGTAGATTGGCTGGAACATGCCTGCGAAGTCTTACTTTGGCGTGAATGCGTCGCCGGCTTGGGAAGTCGGCGGGCATAAGGGTCCTCCAACTTGATCTCAGGACGGGGATGACTCAATTGATGGACCGATAGATCACCTCGCAACAAAGCACGCACCGCCGCCTGAACCCGATTGACGACACCCAATTTTCGCGAGGCATTGCCTAAATGAAACTGGACTGTGCGGGCCGTCACGCCTGTCACCACCCCGATTTCCCAATTGGTTTTGCCTTCCAGAACCCAATGCAAACACTCAATTTCACGACTGGTCAGATGGGCAGGTTCGGCAGGTTGAAACAGGGCGGCAGCCGTCAGACGGCGGACGCGCTGGTAAAAGGCCATGGCAATATGGCTGAGCGCCTCCTCATCATCCGGGTCAAGGCGGAGCAGTCGAGGTGCAGCAAACATCATGATGGCCACACAGCCTTGTGGCCCATGGACGGGCGTGGTGATGCCATCGCGAAACCCTTGTTCGCGCGAGGCCCGCACAAAGTCGCGCTGTTCAGGGTTGCGGGCAGAGGCAAAAGCCCGTTGCCATTGGACAGAGCCCGCCCGTTGGATGGCCTGATTGCGGGCAGGGTCAGTCCGACAACTGGGCTCTGTGGCATATTGGCGTCGCCAAGTCGGGTCAAAATTGCCAAAGTTCAAAAGGCTGGTTGGATCCAACATCGGGTTGTGCGGCCCCGGGGCCAATTGATACCAGCCAAAGCCGCAAGCCTTGGCATAGGTGGTGAGGATGTGGTGGAGGTCGCCTTCACGCCTTGCGGCACGCAACTCGAGTAAAACCGCGGCAGTTAGGCTTTGAATCTGAGTCATCGCCGTCTCCGTTTGTGCTGCACTCTTCTGGTGCATTTAATAAGTTTATCAATTTTAGATAGAGTTTCTTGGTGGCGATAGGGGGGCGCTGTGTGTTTCCTCCGTTGCATGGGACCGCTCTCAGTGAAAATCGCGGCTATTGGCGAAGGCGCGGGTGGTCCGCTGTTGGGCGAGTGCACGATTATTGGCTTGAGTCAGCTTTGGATCTTCGCGCGGACTTTGATGTTCATCGGCGCGGGCCAGTGCTTGGGTGAAGCCTTGGCTGCCGTCGGACAATTCTGCCAGACGGGGGTTCAGATTGGTGACTCGGTCCGCGATCACATGGATGACGCCATGCTCTCGCTGCAGCCTGCCTCTGATGCCCATGAATTTTGCAGCCAAAGTCTCACGCCGGAACCGCTCAAAAATCTTTGGCCAAACAATCACATTGGCAGAGCCAAATTCATCTTCCAGCGTCACAAACAAGACGCCTTTAGCCGTACCGGGCTTTTGCCGCACCAAGACAAGGCCAGCAATATCAACGCGCGCGCCATTGGGGGCGGTCTTGAGCGCTTGGGAAGTCACAAAGCGCTTCTCGGTCAATTCAGCGCGGAAGAAGGACACTGGATGGGCTTTGAGACTGAGGCGCAGACGGGCGTAATCATGCACGACCTGTTCGCTCAGCGGCATCTCTGGCAGGGCAGGATCCACTTCTGGGCCATATTCGCTCGCATGCTCAAATAAGGGCAAGGCATGTTCAGCTAGGCCTTTGGCACGCCAAAGTGCTTGGCGGCGATCCAAGTTCAAGCTGCCCATCGCATCCCCATCAGACAGCAAATCCATCGCCCGACCATTTAAGCGCGCGCGCCGTTTCAGGTCTTCCGCATCGAGGAATCTTGCACCCCCAGCGCGGGCCGCAACCAAGCGGGCGGCATCGGCCTCCTTAAAGCCCTTAATCTCCCGCAGCCCTAGGCGCACGGCTTTACGGGCCTGCCCCGGACGCGCTTCCAACATAGTGTCCCAATCCGAAAAGCCGACGTCTGGCGGCAGCACCTCCACCCCATGCTCCTTGGCATCGCGCACCAATTGGGCAGAGGCATAAAAGCCCATGGGTTGAGCGTTGAGAATGGCGGCTAAAAAGACCTCGGGCCAATGCTTCTTCAGCCAAGCCGACACATAAACAATCAAAGCGAAACTGGCCGCATGGCTTTCAGGGAAGCCATATTCGCCAAAGCCCTCAATCTGGCGGAAACAACGCTCGGCAAAATCTTGCTCATAGCCATTGGCCACCATGCCATCGACCAAGCGTTTGCCAAATTCATGGATGATGCCGACTTTGCGAAAAGTTGCCATGGCGCGGCGTAAACGGTCTGCTTCAGAGGGTGTGAAGCCTGCCGCAACAATGGCGATGCGCATGGCTTGTTCTTGAAACAAGGGCACACCAAGGGTCTTGCCCAAAACGTCTTCCAGTGCCTTGGAAGGAAAGGTGACCTTCTCTTGGCCTTGGCGGCGACGCAAATAAGGATGGACCATATCGCCTTGAATGGGCCCGGGCCGCACAATAGCGACTTCAATCACCAGATCGTAAAAGGTGCGTGGGCGCAGCCGTGGCAGCATGGACATTTGCGCCCGGCTTTCAATCTGAAACACACCAACCGTATCAGCCGCGCAAATCATATCATAAACGGCGGGGTCTTCAGCTGGAATATCGGCAAGCCCCAGCCGCACGCCATAGTCGTGCTCTAAAAACTCAAAGGCGCGGGCAACACAGGTCAACATGCCCAAGGCCAGCACATCAATCTTCAAAATACCCAAAGCATCCAAATCATCCTTATCCCACTCCACAAAGGTCCGGTCTGGCATGGCGGCATTGCCAATGGGCACCACTTCATCGAGCGGCCCACGTGTGATGACAAAGCCACCAACATGCTGAGACAAATGGCGGGGAAATCCGTGCAGGGTGCGGGCCAGCATCATGGTCTGGGCAATCACGGGGGTCGTAATATCCAAACCTGTCATCTTGTGAATAAGGGCCGGATCAACCCCGCCGCGGCCCCAGCCCCAAACCGACTTGGCCAAAGCCTCTTGTGTATCCCCGCTCAACCCCATGACTTTGCCAACCTCGCGCAAGGAAGAGCGGCCACGATAGGAAATCACCACCCCAGCAATACCCGCCCGATGGCGGCCAAATTTGTCATAGATATATTGGATCACCTCTTCGCGGCGCTCATGCTCAAAGTCGACATCAATATCGGGTGGTTCGCGCCGCTCTGCTGAGATGAAGCGCTCAAACAAGAGGTCAACGCGGATGGGATCTACCGCCGTGATCCCTAAGCAATAGCACACCACCGAATTGGCAGCAGACCCCCGGCCTTGGCAGACAATGCCCCGGCTGCGCGCAAAGGCGACAATGTCATAAACGGTCAGAAAATAAGGCGCGTAACTCAATTCCGCGATCAGCGCATATTCATGATCCAAGGCCGCCCGCACCCGCTCTGGCACACCCTCAGGATAGCGGCCTTGCGCGCCCAATTCACTCAATCGAATTAAACTATCCATCGGGGTTTCCCCCCGTGCTACAACTTCATCGGGATATTCATAGGCCAGTTGATCTAGGGAGAAAGTGATCGCATCAAAAAGTTTCTTTTGCGCCTGAAGACAATCTTCAAACCCTTTGAAGAGGCGGATGATTTCTTCAGGGGGTTTCAGGCATTTTTCGCTATTTTGTAACCGCAAATAGCCCGCAGCTTCCAAAGTCGTCTTGGTGCGGATACAGGCCAAGACATCGGCCAACAGCCGGCGGTCTGGCGTGTGGAACAGTGCATCCATGGTGGCAATCAGGCGTGCGCGCGTGCCCTGAACCAGGCTCACCAGAGCGGCCAGACGTTGAAAGTCTGTACCGTCAAAAGGTCGGGTCGCGGCCACATAAAGGTCAGCGGTCAAGGGTGCGTCGGACAGGTGGGTCTGGGCTTTATCCAACCAAGCTTGGGTGAGGATGGGGGGTGGCACAAGGATGGCACAAGCCCCGTCCATGGCCTCCAACAGATCGGCTTTTTCTAGCGTGCAACTGCCCTTGCGCGAGCGGCGGTTGCCGCGCGTCAGACACCGGGTCAAGCGTCCCCAAGCCGCCCGGTCTTTGGGATAAAGGACGGTCTCAAATCCATCGGGCTCAACCAAGCGCGCACCAACGATCAACCGGATGCCGGCCTCTTTGGCGGCGACATGGGCCCGCACCACACCGGCGACGGTATTGATATCGGCCACGCCCAATCCTTGCAGCCCAAGGCCATGGGCCGCCCACACCATCTCATCGGGCTGGCTTGCCCCTTTCAGGAAGGAGAAACTGGTTGTCGCCAAAGGCTCAAAGATGCGCATGGACGCACCTCAATGGGATCAGCATTAAGTGAAGGGGCTTCATGCCGCACTCCCATGCACATACCATTTGGGATGATCGACTTTGCCGGGCAGGCCTTGGCGATAGAGCCAAAAGCGACGGCCCTCACTGGTCTCAATCCGGTAATAGTCGCGGTCATGGGCCTCGCCACAGGCAATACGCTCTGGCCCTTCGGCGCAAGCGACTTTGAAGGCTAAAGCGCGCCAGCGAAACAGGCGGGGTGGGCCGTCTGGTACTTCGGCGATGGCATCAATTGGTTCGGCGCGTTCTAACAGCAAAGCGGGGCGTCGCGCCGCCAAAGCTTCGGGGAAATGGCTCGCCTGCGGGCGTCGATCGGCAACCGCCACTTGGCGCACAGCCTGTTCGGGCACCCAATGGGCCACCGCCTCCATACGCGTCACCCGTCCAGCGCCTAAGCGGGCGGATAGGCGGTCAGCCAAACGATGGAGCGCATCGGCACTGGCCAAGGCCGCCGCAGCCACCGGGTCCAAGTCCATGACCTGGCCTTCCAATATTTCCACCACGGGCGCACAAATTTCAACCAGATCGACCCCAAAGCCTAAATCAAGCCCAGCGCCATTGGCCTCTGCCTCAATCCGTTCGCACAAGACCTTCGCCCACAAAACCGCGTCGCGATGGGCGCGCCCAGACCCGCCAACAAGCTGTAAGACGACCCCATCCACACGATAGAGATTGAGAACCAAGCGGCGTGCGCCTTCATTATAGGAGTCCAAAAGCGTGCACATTTCTCCTGCAGCCTTCGCCCCTGCCAGCTCCAAGCCTTGGCGGGTCATCAAGGGTTCGGCCAAGCGCAAGCGGATACGCCGCGGGATGATCTCCGCAACCGGGTCAATGGCTTCTTCCTCAAGCCCACGGGCCCGGTCCAAAGCGCGCACCAGATCAATACCAAACCGTCTGGCTAAAGCCGCCGACGATTGGGTGGCGACTTGGCCAATGGTCTTCAAGCCCAAAGCGCGCAAGCCCGTGGTCGTGCCGCTTGGCAGACGCAAAGCTTCCACCGGCAAAGCCCCAACCAAGGCGCGCAAAGCCGCTCCATCCGGCGCACTCAAACCATGGCGCGCCTCTGGCGCAAAGCGCGCCAAAGCAAAGGCCGCCCCCGGTGTCGCCGCGCAAGCTGCCCGCGCTGTCAGGCCCAAAGCCCGCATTTTGATGACCATATCGGCTAACATGGCGGCTTCACCCCCAAACAAATGGGCGCAGCCGGTAATGTCGAGGAAAAGCGCATGCGTGCCCTCAAGCCCTTTGACTGGCGCACAATATGGGCTCCACCGCATGGCCCAGCGTGCCAAAGCGGTCAGATCCTCACCCTCCCCCACGGGGTCACTATCGGCGACACAAACATCTGGCACCAAGGCCTTCGCCCCGGCCAACATCATGCCAGAGGATAGACCTGCCTCTTGCGCGGCACGATTGAGGGCAATGAGGCGAATTCCCCCGGCACTACGCGCAACCGTGGCGCACGGCTTAGCGCGCGAGAAACGTGTCCCATCGCCCTTAAGCAGAGAGGCGTTGCGGCTGAGGCGATCGGTTGGCCAGCGTGGCAGGCTGATACAGGCTATGCGTCGCATCATCATACTCCAAATCAAAGGATTGTGGACGCGCACCATTGCGGGCGCGTTCGAGGTGAAGTCTCCAAGCGGGGGGTCCAAGCCCCGGCAAAGCCGTCCCCAAGGGCACAGGGCGGCACGGTCGACTGGCGACAACCAGTCGCGCGCGTGCTGGCGCAAAAGCAGAGGTGCGCAGCCCTTGGACAGCCAGAACAAAACTATGGGCCTGCTCTGCCGCCAATTGGACCCGCCGTGCGCCGGCAAGGCTAAAGCCTGCTTTAGGGCCAGACAGAGCCAAAACACCGGCCAATCCAAAGGTTCGCGCCGCATCCTCCAGACAGGCATGAAAACCCTTCACATCCGGAGCACGCACCAACAAAATTCGCGATGGGCACACGCCAAGCTTCTGCAAACCCGGCCCATAAAGCTGCCCCCAAGCAGGCCCCCACCCCTGCCCGCGACTGGCATCTTCAATCACCACCAGATCGCCCGAGCGCTGCTGCAGCGCCTTGGCCAAACAGGCAAAAGCAAAGTGCAAGCTTGCAGGTTCATCCATGAAAGCAGCTGGAACCACTTCGGTCACAGCGCCCAAAGCCAATCCACCCCCCAAAGCTACGTCCAACCCGTCTGCACCTGTTGGCAAACAGCTCAAGGCCGGACGGCCCTCGGTCTCAATAGCCCGTATCTGGGTACGCAAAGCGGTCAAATCCGGTCTCATGGCTGGAACTCACACACCTTTCTGCTCTTTATGTTCTTGATTTGTTCTAATCACGAAGAAGCCAGTGAGTCGAGTCGGAAATCTGATGCCTTTTTGCGGGCATGTCCGATAATGACGTAGAACCGAAACGAGGATATCCCACATGCACAAACAACTAAAACCAAGGTAATCGGCTAAAATCGGCAATTTAACTCAACAGAAACACCATTCAGTCTATAAACAGTCCATCTGTTTAGGATGGCTGCATGAAATCGCTCCCCAGGTTACTGACTGTGACGTTTGCAATCCTGCTTCTAGCAGCGGCTTCGTCGTGGCAGTTTGCCTCCTATCGCGATATCAATACGCGACAGATTTTGTTCACCGAAGCTACCGGCGAGATCAATCGTCTCGACGAAGTGTTGACCATGTCTGCGCTCATGCATGCGACGACAGCCGACCCGAAATGGGCAAAGCGTTACGAAGACAATACCCCCCGCCTGGAAGCAGCCATTGTCAAAGCCACCTCCATCGGCCCCTTGGGCGTGAAAGAAAGCCTCGGCGAAGTTGATCTGGCCAATACCAAGCTCATCGATCTTGAACGCCTGTCCTTTGCTTTGGTGGCCGACGGCAAAAAAGAAGACGCCCTCAAAATTCTATCGTCGCAAGATTATGCCGATCAAAAAGCCACTTATACACGTGAAATCAAAAAGGCCTTGGATTCTGGTTCCGCCGATATTCAATCCGCCAAAGCGCGTATCCAGACAGGGTTTCTGGTCACGATTATCCTGGTTGGCATTGCTTTCATTTTGATATTCGAACTTTGGCGACAAGATCGCGAGATCGTCCAAAAAGAAAAGATCCGCTATCGAGAGTTTGCACGCTTTGCCGAATTAGCGCGCAACCCCGTGGTGCGGACCAATCAGAAGCGCGAAATCATTTGGGCGAATGACGCCTATCTTGCGCTAACGGGCTATAGCCGCGAAGAAGTTATTGGCAAAAAGCCGAGCCAATTGACCCTTGCTCCAGAAGCTGATGCGGAACAAGTCGCCCAATTGATCCGTGCCCTCAATCGCGGTGAAGCGGCTAGCGCCACACTTTTGAACCGCAGCAAAACCGGCCGCAATTATTGGGTTAATCTCGACATCCAGCCGCTCCATGATGACCAGAACCAACTTGAAGGATTTCAAGCGATTGAAACCGAGGTTACCGATCTGGTCGAAGCCCAACGTCGCGCTGATGATGCCTTGGCCAATCTCAATGCCTATCAATCTGCCCTAGACGAACATTCCATCATCTCAGTCGCTGACCAATTTGGTCGCATCGAGTTCGTCAATGACCGCTATTGCGAGATCAGTGGCTATAGCCGCGAAGAATTGATCGGGCAAAGCTATCAGTCCGTTCAGTCTGGTAAGCATGATCCATCCTATTTCCAGGGCATGCGCGACACGATCAATGCGGGTCAATCTTGGCGGGGGGAAGTGTGCAATCGCGCCAAGGATGGTTCAGAATTCTGGGTCGACGCGACGGTTGTGCCCTTACCGGCCACGCGCACCGAAGGCGCACGCTTTGTCAGCATCCTTTACGACATCACCGAGCGTAAACGCACCGAAACGGAACTCTTGGCCGCTCGCGAGCAGGCCGAAGCCGCCAATCGCGCCAAGAGTAGCTTCTTGGCCAATATGAGCCATGAAATCCGCACCCCCTTAAATGGCGTCATTGGTGTGGTTGGTGCCTTGTCACGCACCGAACTCACGCAGTCCCAGCGCGAAATGGTCGACCTCATTCAGTCGTCTGGCGAAACGCTTGAGCTTCTTTTGTCCGATATTCTTGATGTCTCGAAGATTGAAGCGGGCAAATTCACCCTGCAACCTGAACCGTTTGACCTGCGCGAAACCATTGAGGCGACAGCCCAAGTCATGGGCATACGGGCTGAAGAAAAAGGCTTAGGCTTCTATCTCCGATTTGGTCCCGGTACCGAAGGCTTGTTTGAGGGCGATGGCATACGCGTGAAACAGATTGTTTCGAACTTGGCCTCAAATGCGGTGAAGTTCACCCAAAAAGGTCAAATCGACATCAGTATCGCAGCTACAGACAAAGCGGATGGGTCATGCGAAGTCATGATCAGCGTGAAAGACACAGGCATTGGCTTTGACGAGCAAACGAAACAACGCCTGTTTGCACGGTTTGAACAAGCAGACGCCTCCATTACCAAGAATTTTGGTGGCACAGGTCTCGGCCTGTCGATCTGCCGCACCTTGACCGACATGATGGGCGGCCAATTCCTCGTAACCTCCGAAGCCGGGATTGGTAGCCTCTTCTCCGTTATCTTGCCTTTGCCACGGGTCCATCCCGAAGCGTTTGCCCGCACTGAGCGAGCAGGGGCAAGCACCACGCCGACCGCCGTCCTGCCGCATACCGCCAGCCGTTCCATCTTGTTGGCCGAAGATCATCCAGTCAATCAACGCGTGATTGCGATGATCCTTGAGCCCCACGGCATCGCACTGACCATCGCCCAAAACGGCCAGGAAGCCGTTGAGATGTGGCAAAATGCACACTTTGATCTTGTGCTGATGGACATGCAAATGCCGGTTATGGATGGTCTGTCAGCGACCAAACAGATCCGCGAGATTGAACGCAGCAAAGGCTTGCAACGCACGCCAATCGCCATGGTAAGCGCCAATGCGATGAAAGAACACATCACCCAGTCCTTTTGGGCTGGCTGTGACTTCCATATCGCGAAGCCCGTCACACCTGAGGCCTTGCTCAAAGGTATAGATGCGACACTGGAGGCCTGTGAGGCAAACGAACACACAGGCAGCGGCAAGGCAAAGACGAAAGCCTAAGCCTAAGCCACTCGCGATTTGCGCTGCATGGGATCAGAACGGGATATCGTCCTCAAGGTCGGCCGCAAAGGAGCGCTTCTCGCCTTGAACCGCGCGAGGTGCCGAAGATCCCCCGCCAAAGCCACCGCCATTGCCGCCCATTGAACGGCCACCGCCAAACCCACCTTCAGAGCGGTCTTCGACCATGTCGCCGCCACCGGAACGACCATCCAGAATGGTGATTTCGCCTTTGAACCGGCCAATGACCACTTCAGTCGAATAACGCTTTTGGCCGGCCTGATCAGTCCATTCACGGGTCTGCAACTGGCCCTCAACATAGACCTTGCTGCCTTTTTTGACGTAATTCTCGACGACCTTCACCAGATTGTCGTTACGCACGACGACACGGTGCCATTCGGTCTTTTCTTTCTTCTCGCCGGTGGCTTTATCGTTCCAGCGCTCACTGGTTGCGACCGAAAACTCTGCGATGCGATCCCCGGACGGAAAGGACTTAATCTCAGGATCGCGCCCCAAGTTTCCAACCAAGATCACTTTGTTCACGCTGCCCGCCATTGCCCTAACTCCGTCTTTTTTGCCGTTGGCGACTCATCCTGTCGCGTCTTGGCATCGTATCCATTTGAAACTGACGCTACAGGTCTCATGTCCAAACCAGAAGAGAGGGGCGACACTCAAACCGCCTCGCCTTGTGGATAAGCATGTAAAACTGTGCATGCCGTGGACAAGCGTAAGATGTTCACATAATGTTCTATTCGTCAAGCTGGTTCGCACGCGCTAATCAGGGCGACATTGTTTTGGCTTTGGGGCTTGTGGCTCTGAGGTTTGCGTAATCAAGGTCACACATGTCTGAATCGCCTGTTATCCGTGTGCGCGGCGCGCGCGAACACAATTTGAAGAATTTCACGGTTGAGATCCCTCGCGGTGAGTTGGTGGTCATCACAGGCCTATCTGGGTCGGGCAAAAGCTCGCTCGCCTTTGATACCATCTATGCCGAAGGCCAAAGGCGCTATGTCGAAAGCCTGTCGGCCTATGCGCGCCAGTTCCTCGAGCTGATGCAAAAGCCGGACATGGATTCAATTGAGGGCTTGTCGCCAGCCATCTCGATTGAGCAGAAGACGACCTCGAAAAACCCACGCTCCACCGTCGGCACGGTGACTGAGATATACGACTATATGCGCTTGCTTTGGGCGCGCATTGGCGTGCCCTATTCGCCAGCAACCGGCCTGCCGATCGAAAGCCAGACGGTCAGCCAAATGGTGGATAAGATCAAAGTCCTGCCAGAGGGCACGCGCTTGTTCTTGTTGGCCCCCGTGGTGCGCGGCCGAAAGGGTGAGTTTAAGACCGAGTTCAAAAGCTGGATCAAGCAAGGCTTTGTACGCGCCAAAATCAATGGTGAGTATTATGAGCTGGAAAATGCCCCTGATCTCGACAAGAAACTGAAGCACGACATTGATGTGGTTGTTGACCGCATCGCTGTTCGCGCTGGCATTGAACAGCGCCTAGCCGAAGGCTTTGAGACCTGTTTGCGCTTAGCCGATGGGATTGCCTTAGCCGAATTTGCCGATGAAAAGGACGAAAAAGGTGCGGCAAAGCGGATGCTATTTTCGGCCAAATTCGCCTGCCCCGTATCGGGTTTTACCATCCCGGAGATCGAGCCGCGTCTTTTCTCCTTCAACAATCCGTTTGGGGCCTGCCCCACGTGTGATGGTCTTGGCGTGCAGCTTAAATTCGACCAAGAGTTGGTGGTCCCGGATTCAAGCAAGACCTTGAATGACGGCGTGATTGCACCCTGGGCCAAGGGGGCTTCACCACTTTACACCCAGACTTTGCAAGCCCTTGCCCGCCATGCCGAAGTCGCCCTGACAACACCTTGGACAAAACTGCCTGAGAGCTTTCAGAAGCTCGTGCTCTATGGCTCGGGGACGGAGAAGGTCAAATTCGTCTATGATGATGGCGCGCGCCGCTATGAAACCACCAAGACGTTTGAAGGCGTGATCCCCAATCTGGAACGGCGCTGGCGTGAAACGGATTCGGCTTGGTCGCGCGAGGAATTGGGCCGCTATCAATCAGCGCAGAAATGCCCGACCTGTGAGGGTAAGCGCCTCAAGCCTGAGGCCCTTGCGGTGCGTGTCGGCGGCGAAGATATTTCAGTCGTGTCTTCTCGTTCGATCCGGGGTGCGCGTGACTGGTTTGTCGATTTAGAAGGCCGCCTGACGCCCAAGGAATTGGAAATCGCCACCCGCGTGTTGAAAGAGATCAAGGAGCGCTTGCGCTTTCTGGTTGATGTTGGCTTGGACTATCTGACGCTCCACCGGGGTTCAGCGACGCTGTCGGGCGGCGAGAGCCAGCGGATTCGATTGGCCAGCCAAATCGGCTCTGGGCTGACGGGCGTGCTCTATGTCTTGGACGAGCCCAGCATTGGCCTGCATCAGCGCGATAACACCCGCCTCCTGACTTCGCTCAAAGGCCTGCGTGACCTCGGCAATAGCGTCATCGTGGTCGAGCATGATGAGGAAGCCATTCTGACGGCTGACCATGTGCTGGATATGGGGCCGCTCGCCGGTATCCATGGCGGCCAAGTGGTCGCCCAAGGCAAGCCGGCCGATATTGAAGCGACCAAGGGCAGCCTGACGGGGGCCTATCTGCGCGGTGAAAAGGCCATCCCCATCCCGCCAAAGCGCCGCCGCCGCAATCCTAAGAAGTTCCTTCGGATTGAAGGGGCGACAGGCAATAATCTGAAAAATGTCTCGGTCGATATCCCGCTGGGCATCTTCACTTGCGTCACCGGCGTGTCCGGCGGGGGCAAATCGACCCTCATTCTTGAGACGCTCTACAAAGCCCTTGCCCGTCGTCTGAACGGGGCGAATGAAGTGCCCGGGCCGCATAAGGCGCTGGAAGGCCTTCACCATCTCGACAAGGTGATTGATATCGACCAGAGCCCGATTGGCCGCACGCCACGGTCTAATCCTGCCACCTATACGGGGGCATTTGGTCCGATCCGCGACTGGTTTGCTGCCCTACCAGAGTCAAAAGCACGCGGCTATGGCCCCGGCCGCTTCAGCTTCAACGTCAAAGGTGGGCGCTGTGAAGCCTGCCAAGGCGATGGCGTGCAAAAGATCGAAATGCACTTCTTGCCCGACGTCTATGTCACTTGCGACGTCTGCCATGGCCAACGCTATAATCGCGAGACTTTGGAAGTCACCTATCGCAATAAATCCATTGCCCAAGTGCTGGATATGACGGTGGAGGAAGCTGCTGGCTTCTTCCAAGCGGTCCCCTCCATTCGCGATAAGATGGAGACTTTGGTACGGGTGGGCCTCGGCTATGTGAAGGTCGGTCAGCAGGCGACCACCCTCTCAGGTGGGGAAGCCCAACGGGTAAAATTGTCCAAGGAATTATCGCGCCGCGCAACCGGGCGAACGCTCTATATTCTCGATGAACCCACGACTGGCCTGCACTTTGAAGACACGCGTAAGCTGTTGGAAGTGCTGCAGGAATTGGTGGATCAAGGCAATAGCGTCTTGGTGATTGAGCATAATTTGGACGTGATCAAAACCGCCGATTGGCTAATTGATTTGGGTCCCGAAGGCGGCGATGGCGGCGGCTTGATCGTGGCCGAAGGTACGCCGGAAGAGGTGGCCTTGGTCAAGGGCTCTTGGACTGGTCGCTATCTCAAAGAGACCCTGCTCAAACACGAAGAACGCCGCCTCGCCCAAGCCGCACGTATGGCCCAAGAAGCAGAAGGGGAAGCTAAAGCTTAGGGGTTAGCCTTCTGGCTCGCTTCGACTCCGTTCCAGACCCGCAGGTTGAAATCAGTCCGCTCATTTTCACGGGCAGTGAGGATCGTGAGAGCCCAGAGGGCTGTGATCAAGGCGATGATCAGCCAGCCCCAAACAGTGCCGAAAAAGCGCAAAAGTCTCATGGCTTGGGCTCCGCCGTGTCAGAGACCAAACGGCCATCTTCCAACTCGATCACGCGACTGGCGAAAGGCACCAAGCGATCATCATGCGTGGCGCAAAGGATGGTTGCGCCCTGTTGTTTAGCAGCTTCACTCAGTAGTCTGGCGACCATGACGGCATTGCGGCCATCTAATGCCGACGTGGGTTCATCGCAGAAGATGAAGGCTGGTCGCTTTGCCAGCATGCGGGCGATAGCCACCCGTTGATTTTGGCCACCAGACAATTGACTGGGCTTTGATTGGGCGCGATCTAACAGGCCAACTAGGTCCAGATACTGAGATGCCCTTGCCTTGGCGTCTCCAGCGGGTACCCCCAAAAGTCGCAATGGAACAAAGACTTGCTGCCACGCCGTCAGAGACGGAAATAGCCCCGGGGTTTGAAAGACATAACCACAATACTGGCGACGAAAACGTTCAGCAGATCGGCCTCCTCGCCCCCAGACATCCGTCCCCTTCGCGATCACCACGCCGCCCTCTGGTCTTTGAAGTCCAGACAAGGCCGCCAGCAGACAGGATTTGCCAGACCCACTCGCCCCTTTGAGTAAGGTAAGGCTTCCCTGCTCCACCGAGAAAGAAACATCATGCAGCGCGTGCACTTTGCTGGCACCGCGTCCAAAAGACTTAGAGATCGCCTTTGCGGACAGGATAGGACCCTCTGTCATCGCAACAACTCAACCGGCTTGAGGCCAAAAATGGTGGGCAAACTCATCATGCCCGCAAGGCAAGATGTCGCGAGAATGGCACCTGTCACCATCGGGACCTGTGCCGGATAAAGTAGGATATAAACGTCGGCCTTCTCTAGAACCAATTGGCCGACAAGGCCGCCGGAAAGGGCAAAGGCAGATGCGATGAGGCCGATCCACACGGTCTGCTCTAGCACCAGAAGGGCAATCCGCCACTTTGGCACACCCATGGCCAGCAAAGTGGCAAACTCGACGCGCTGACCCGCCATCATGGCGTGAATGGCTTGTGAGATAATCAAAAGGGCGATCACACCGATAAAGATGGCAAGATAGAGAAATGCACGAATGTCGCGTTGATCCTTCAGAGCGTCCTCAATGACTTTTTGGGTTAGTTGCTCTCGGCTCATCACCTCTGCGCCAAGGGCATTCAATTCGCGATTGAGACCGGTAATCGCTTGGCCGACTGACTTCCCTTCCTTTGGTGCCACCAAGATGGAATAGACTGGGATTTCTTGTTTCCGATCTAAGGTGTCATTCAAGTTTGCAAGGCTCTCACGTGAGATCATGCTTCCCCGGGGACCTAGATTACCATCCATAAGCCCAACAACCCGAAACCGTACATTTTCTCGAACAACTTCGTCGCCCAAGCCAAGGCCGGTCGCCCGCGCATCTTCATCCGTCAGCAGAACTGAATTTGGTCGTTGGAGCAGTCGCTTGGCTTCCACAGACATAATTTGCGGTGCTGACAGTGCCGGTGAGATTGGGTCGATGACATTTACCTTTAGGCCGCCACCTGACGGACCTTGGCCCAAAAAGGCATGCTTCTGTCGGATCAGTTCAAAGGCACCCACATAGGAACTTCGACCGACTTGAGCGATCACGTCCTCAGGTATTTTTTCATACTGATCGTTGCCCTGCTTCTGAGACAAAATAACGATCGGTGCTGTCGCTTGCCTCTCAAGGAGCGCATAACGCGACAAAAAATAACTCGACAGCCCAAGCTGAAGATAAATGGCAATACCCGCCAAGATTAGCGTGAGAATGGCAAACCAAGCCCGCAGCCAATTGTGGGAAAGATGGAGTTGCGCAAGCGCATTCATCGCAATTTATCAGGCCTCAAAGACTTGGAATCAACTATAAGATCAAAACTAGGCCATGATTCCCAAACGCGCGCGACCTGTTGCAGCCCCAACTCCCCTAAAATTGTCTGGACCTCTACAAAGGTTTGCTAAGTCCGCCGCCCTATTCTCACGAAATGGTGACAAATTATCTTCATGCCCTGACCCATATGTTGGACATCACAGGGCGAACCGACCGCCGCTCGTATTGGTATTTCATTCTGATGGTGATGGCGCTGAGTTGCTTGGCAATTTCTGTCGACAGCGCAATCGTGCTTTCGACGCTTACGGATGGCACGCCAGAAATCAAAATCGGCACCATGACCATGACCTTCGGTGCCTTGCATTTCTTACCAATTTTTTCAGCCAGCGTGCGTCGCCTTCACGATATTGGCAAATCGGGCATTTGGATTCTTTTGAACTGCGTGCCCTTTGTTGGCAGTATGATCCTGTTTTCCTGGTATGCCCGTCCGAGTGCGCTCAACAGCATGCATGGCGAGGCCCCGCGTGAGCGGCTATCGCGCCCGAATTGGGCGGACCGCACGCAATTTTAAGCAACAAAAAAGGGCGGCTCCAATGGAACCGCCCTTTTTGTTTGACCCAATCGCAGGATTTAGCCCGCGATTGCGGCGGCGTCTTTTTCGCCCGTGCGGATGCGCAGGGCCATCTCGACGTCGACCACAAAGATTTTACCATCGCCGATTTTACCGGTGTTAGCGGCACCAGCCAGCGCCTCGACAACCTTTTCGACCATGTCATCTGTAACTACGGCTTCAATCTTGACCTTCGGCAAAAGCTTCACTTCATATTCAGCGCCGCGATAAACTTCGGTCTTACCCTTTTGACGCCCATAACCACGGACCTCGGTAACAGTCAGGCCTGAAATGCCCGCCTCAGTCGCAGCGTCAAGCACCGCATCGAGACGGCTTGGTTTGATAATAGCGGTGACAAGCTTCATTCTGTTCCCCTCACTTCGCATCGGGTTCGTTCTCAGGAACCAGACCCTGATTATTCCATCACATGCTAGATTAGACAATCAGCAGCACTTGTGACCCGCTTTCAATGCCTGACCGCAGAGCGGAGGATAATCGCTCAAATTTTGAGCGACTTTCACGACGATTGCCTTAAAAACGTGCGGCCGCCGGTTGTGCGAGCAAGACTCGCCGGCCCTGACCGGGCAGGCTGTCAGCATACAGACGCTTGACCGCTTCAACCAAAATGACCCCGCCAAGTGCTGGCCAAGCCCGCTCGCCGACGCCCTCCCACGTCTCAGCCGCTCCACCTGTGGCCATTTTCCACGACAAAGGCGGGCCATAAAGCGCGCGCGACCAAGCAACAGGCTGAAACATGGAATCG
This sequence comes from Aquidulcibacter sp., assembly GCF_049239865.1. Taxonomy (NCBI): domain Bacteria; kingdom Pseudomonadati; phylum Pseudomonadota; class Alphaproteobacteria; order Caulobacterales; family Caulobacteraceae; genus Aquidulcibacter; species Aquidulcibacter sp. Next base: position 182,978 of record NZ_JBMLTR010000219.1, on the reverse strand, counting down.
CTCAAAAGGCCCGCTAGCTGGCTGCGGCTATAAGGTCGACCTTGGCCAAAGGGGGTCGATTCCGCCCGCGCCCAAATACCACCGCGATTGGCGACGGCAATCATCAGACGTCCTTCAGGGGCGAGCAGGCGCCAGAGTTCGCGCAACAACACGCGCGGATTTTCGGCCTCCTCCAGCGCGTGGACACAAAGGATGCGGTCAAAAATCGCCTCGGTAAAAGGCATCCGATCTTCATCGCCAATACAGGCAAGGTTGGGCCCGCATGAAGGCCAGCGCTCCACCCCTTGCGTCGCTGGCATCAAAGCCGTCACCCGACGCGCCGTTGGCAGCCACGGCGTCAGAAAAGGCGTCGCATAACCAAAGCCCAGAACGTCGAGGCCTTTGCAATCGCCCCAGGCGTCCACCATGCGGCGGCCAGCCATAGCTTGCGCCGTCTGCCCCAAGGGGCTCGCATAAAAACTTTGCAGGGCAAGGACATCAACACGCATAAGGGCTAGGATAAACCAAGTTTCTCTCTTAAAGGACAGACATGCTTATCATTCATATGTTTCCCTGTCTGTCGGACAATTATGCCTTTCTTGTCCGCGATTCGGCCACTGGCAAAGTTGCCTGTATCGACACACCCGACGCCACCGCCATTCTGGCAGAAGCCCAGAAACTCGGTTGGCACATTGATGAAATCTGGAACACCCATTGGCATCCTGACCATGCCGGCGGCAATCAGGCGATTGAAAAGGCTTTGGGAACTGTCTCTTTGGGGCCAGAGGAAGTCCAAACACGCATCAGCCCGCTTGCCCGCGTCGTAAGACCAGGCGAAACGGTCACTTTGGGTGAAAGCAGCGCAGAAGTCATCGATGTCGGCGGCCATACGCTTGGCCATATCGCCTTTTATTTTGCGGACGATGAAGTGGCCTTTGTCGGGGATTCTTTGTTTGCGTTGGGTTGCGGGCGTTTGTTTGAAGGCACGGCGGAGCAGGCTTGGAATAGTCTCTCCCGATTGATGGCTCTACCCGATGCAACCACCATTTATTGCGCCCATGAATATACCGCCGCCAATGCGCGCTTTTGCGCGACAATTGAGACAGAGAATGCTGCATTGACCAGCCGCATCCAAGAGATCACCCGATTGCGCGCTGATAATGTGCCGACCGTGCCAACCAGTATTGGGCTGGAGCGGGCGACCAATCCGTTTGTGCGGGCAGATCTGCCCAGCGTACGGGTCGCAATTGGGGTTGCAGCGGATGCAGCACCTTATGAAGCATTTGCCCGGGTGCGGCAGATGAAGGATCAATTCTGATGCAAAGGGCATTGTCTGGCGATTTATCCGCCTCTGAGATCATCGCCTTGCTTCAGATGAAGCCCCACCCAGAGGGCGGCCATTATGTTGAGACGTTTCGCGACCCCAATGGGCCGGAGGATCGTGGTTTCTCAACCAGCATTTACTTCCTCCTTCAAGCTGGGGAAGTCTCGGCTTGGCACCGTGTGGATGCGGGCGAACATTGGTTTTGGCATGCGGGCGGGCCATTGGCGTTGAGCATTAGCGAGGATGGTCAAAAGGCCTATGCCCACCGCTTAGGGCCTGACTTGCGCGCCGGACAAAGACCACAAGCCATCGTGCCCGCAGGCGCTTGGCAGGCAGCTGAAAGCCTTGGGGCTTGGACCTTGGTTAGCTGTGTCGTTGCGCCGGGCTTCTTGTTCGAACGCTTTGAACTGGCCCATCCCGACTGGTTTCCGGGCAAGCCTGGGCAAGCGCCAATTTAGTTCGCTTTATCCAGCGCATAGCCTGCGGATCGCACCGTACGGATCGGATCAATCTCATCGCCTTCATTCAAGGCTTTGCGCAAACGACCGACATGGACGTCGACGGTCCGAGCTTCGACATAAACGTCAGAGCCCCAAACTGCGTCCAATAATTGCTCGCGCGAGAAAACGCGACCTGGATGTTGCATGAAATAATCCAATAGGCGGAATTCTGTGGGTCCCAAATGGACATCACGCTCGCCGCGCTTCACACGGTAGGACACACGGTCGACCACAATATCACCAAACACCAGACGGTCGTCGGCCAAACCCGGGCGGATGCGACGCAGGACAGCGCGCACCCGGGCCAAAAGTTCAGTCGTCGAAAATGGCTTGGTGACATAGTCGTCTGCACCGGTATCAAGGCCACGAATCCGGTCGGATTCCTCGCCGCGTGCTGTCAGCATGATGATGGGAATATTGCGGGCATCTGGCTTAGCCCGCAGCCTGCGACACACCTCAATGCCGGGCACCTTTGGTAACATCCAATCAAGAATGACCAAGTCTGGCAAGCGTTCCGACGCCATCATCAAGGCTTCTTCGCCATCGACGGCGACGCCGACATGATAACCATCCTTTTCAAGATTATAGCGCAACAGCGTCGCGAGGGCGTCTTCGTCTTCAACAACAAGAACGTAAGGGGTCATGACAATGGCTCCTGAGTGGGCGACGGTGGGAGGGGAGGCATGACAGGATCGACAGCTTTCGGGCGGTCGGTTCCAATGTCTTCACCGGTTTCAAGGAAATAAATAACTTCGGCCATATTGGTGCAGTGATCGCCGATCCGCTCGATATTCTTGGCGACAAACAGCAAATGCGCCCCCGGACCAATCATGCGGGGATCTTCCATCATGTAGGTCAGAAGTTCGCGGAAGAGTGAGTTATAATGCTCATCTAGCTCTTCATCCTGCATCCAGACAGAAACCGCTCCGGCCACTTCGCGTGAAGCGAACGTGTCGAGGATTTGCTTCAACTGGGTGACAGCAATCTTGCCCATACGCTCAACGCTGCGGGTCAGAGCGATTGGGTCAAATTCCTGAATGGTCAGCGCGCGCTTGGCGATATTCTTAGCCAAATCGCCAATGCGCTCAAGGTCGCCTGCGAGCTTCAAAGCTGCCACCGTTTGGCGTAGATCACGGCCCAAAGGCTGACGCAGCGCTAATAGGCGCATGATCTTACGCTCAATCTCACGCTGGAGTTCGTCAATCTTCTTGTCGCCGTCAATCACGCTGCGGGCGAGGCCAGCATCGCGGCGGGCGATGGCGGTCACCGCGTCGCTCAAAGCCTGCTCAGAATAGCCGCCCATACGGGTGAGGTCTGCCCCGAGGGCTTCCAATTCTTCGGTAAAGGCGCGGACGGTATGTTCTGTCATCTCAACTTACTTTCAGGGCACCCAAGTATGAAGGTGCTGGAGGCTTAGCCAAATCGGCCAGTGATATAGTCTTGGGTGCGGCTGTCGCGTGGGTTGGTGAAAATCTCTTCGGTCGGCCCCGCTTCCACCAGTTTGCCCATGTGGAAGAAGGCGGTCCGCTGGCTGACGCGGGCAGCCTGCGCCATCGAGTGGGTGACGATGATGATGCAGAAATTCTGCCGCAATTCGTCGATCAACTCTTCGATCTTGGCGGTCGCGATGGGGTCCAAAGCCGAACAAGGCTCGTCCATCAGAATGATCTCAGGATTAACGGCAATGGCGCGCGCAATCACCAAACGCTGCTGTTGACCGCCTGAAAGGCCCGTGCCGGGTTGATGCAAGCGGTCCTTCACCTCATCCCACAGGCCTGCCTTACGCAGGCTCTGCTCGACAATCCGCTCTAGGCCTTGCTTGTCATTGGCAATGCCGTGGATGCGCGGGCCATAGGCCACATTCTCAAAGATCGTCTTTGGGAAAGGATTAGGCTTTTGGAAGACCATGCCGACGGAAGCGCGCAACACAACTGGGTCAATCGCCCGATCATTTACATCGCGGCCATCGACTTGGATATTGCCAGTCACTTTGCAGGAATCGATGGTGTCGTTCATGCGGTTGATGCAGCGCAAGAAGGTGGATTTGCCGCAGCCAGATGGCCCGATAAAGGCCGTCACCGAAGCATCCGGGACATCCAATGAGACATCAAACAAGGCTTGCTTCGTGCCGTAAAAGACATTGACGTCGCGCGCGCGGACTTTAGCCGTGATGCCAGGCAGAATGCCTGTGGTCTGCTGCACATGGCCAGAATGGGCCTCGCTATGCGCTTCAGAGTTCGACTGAGAGAACGTATTCATCGGTTTACCACCTGCGCTCGAACTTACGCCGCAGGAAGATTGCGACAGCGTTCATCACTATCATAAAGAGAAGTAGAATCAGAATGGCCATGGCGGTGCGTGGCTCCCACGCCCGTTCTGGACGACCTGCCCACATAAAGAGTTCCACTGGCAAAACAGTTGCCGAGTCGGTCAAGCTGGTTGGCACATCGGCGATAAAGGCCACCATGCCGATCATCAAGAGCGGTGCGGTTTCACCCAAAGCATGGGCCATCGCGAGGATGGAGCCTGTCATGATGCCGGGCATGGCCAGAGGCAGGACATGGTGGAAAATCGCCTGCATCTTAGACGCACCTACCCCAAGAGCGGCTTCGCGGATTGAAGGTGGAACAGCCTTTAGGGCAGCGCGAGAAGCGATGATAATGACGGGCAGGCTCATCAAAGTCAGCACGATGCCGCCGACAATCGGGGCAGAGCGCGGCATGTTGAAGAAGGTCAGGAAGACCGCAAAGCCCAATAGACCAAACACAATGGAAGGCACGGCTGCCAGATTGTTGATATTGACTTCAATAAAGTCCGTGAGCGCATTTTTCGGCGCGAATTCTTCCAGATAGACAGCCGTCGCCACCCCAATCGGCACAGCCGTGCAGAAGGTCACCAAGAGGGTGAAGATAGAACCGACAAGAGCCGATAGAATGCCGGACAATTCGGGCTCATTTGAGTCAGAATTGGTGAAGATCGTCGTGTTCAGTGCTGGGCGAATAGCCCCTTCATTTTGCAACTGACGGCCAAACGCGATGACTTCATCATTCACGGCCCGTCCATTTTGCGGTGTCGCTAATTGGACGGTCCGCCAGACATAATCCACCGATTGTGGGCTGCGGGCGAGAAGTACGCCTTGTGCCGAGCTCGGCGAAATGCGCGTCAATTTATAGGTGGAACCACGCACCTCAACCAGAATGCTGGGCTTGTCATCATTGAGATCAATGGCACCGCCTTGACCTTTGATCGCCGCGCGATAGGCCTCGATGGTCGCCGCATCAGCCGCTGTCTCACCGACGAGATTGTCGACCAAGGTTTGGGCTTGATCTGCCAAGGCCTCTGCGGCTGCAAGGCCAGGCCCGCCAGAAGCTTTCAGCTCTGCAACCCGCGCTTTCAAGGCCGCGACTTGGGTTTGAGCAATGCTGAGGCGTTGGCGCTTGAGACCAAGCGCGGTTTCAAGCTCTGTGGCGGCGACAGCCAAATCTTCACGCAGATTGGCGACGGGTTTGGCAAAAGGCGCACGGCCGCCAGACAAGGTAAAGGTGTTGTCGGCTGCCTTGCTGACGTTCAGGGGTTCTTCGCCCTGGCTCACGCGCGTTTTGCCGTAAGCGCCCTTCAAAAACAGATCAAGGTCATCATTGATCGGCAAAGAGACGTCCAATGTCTTGCCAATCAAGCTGGGGTCTTCTGCCAAGGTGCGGCCGATGGGGACAGCTGCTAACGAAGTCACGACATCAAACAAATCATCCAGCTTCCGATCGGCTTCAGCAGTGGGAAAGCGCTGGATCAGCGCGTCTTGGACCAAGCCATAGAAATTGCCTTGTTCACGAATTTCAGACGGCACCCGATTGCCCATTGGATCGGCTTTTTCGGCGCTGACTTGCAAGGTCACATGCAAGCGGTTTTCGGTCATGGCGGGAATGGACTGGGCGATGACCGACAATAACAAAAGGCCGCAGGCCGCGATTGCGGTTGCAACCATCGTAATGCCAAACCAGCGGAAACGCGTTTCAGCCGCATGACGCCGCTTGATTTGACGGTTCACGATATCCCGCAGCGCGGTCCGAGAAGGGGCGGCTGAGTCACTCATATTTGTCTCGATATTTTTGAACGACACGCAAAGCGATGATGTTGAGGATCAAGGTCACGAAGAAGAGCACAAAGCCCAAAGCAAAGGCGGCATGGGTCTTGGGGCTGTCATATTCTTGATCGCCCGTGAGCAAGGTCACAATTTGTACGGTTACGGTTGTTACCATGTCCAACGGGTTCAGGGTGAGGTTGGCGTTTTGACCGGCAGCCATGGTCACAATCATGGTTTCGCCAAGGGCTTTTGAAACAGCCAGCAAGACAGACCCAACGATGCCGGGCAGAGCCGCGGGGATCACAACCCGGCTGATGGTCTCAGACTTGGTCGCACCCATCGCATAAGACCCATCGCGCAAGGCTTGGGGCACAGCATTGATCACGTCATCCGACAGCGAAGAAATAAAAGGAATGATCATAATCCCCATGACGAGGCCTGCCGCTAACGCACTTTGTGCAGACACATCGAGGCCAATGCTGGTGCCAATCGCCCGAATGATGGGCGCGACTGTCAACAAAGCAAAAAAGCCAAAGACGACGGTTGGAATGCCAGCCAGCAATTCCAGCACCGGCTTCACGACTGCGCGAGCCCGCGCGCTGGCATATTCGGAAAGGTAAATGGCAGAGCCGAGGCCGACCGGGATCGCAATCGCCATGGCGATCAGCATGATGAGCGCGGTCCCGGCAAACAGAGGAACCGCCCCAAACGCGCCGGATTGTCCGATTTGATCCGCCCGAATAGCGACTTGCGGGCTCCATTGTGTGCCAAACAAAAAGTCGATTGGACTATAGTTGGAGAAGAATTTTAGCGTCTCAAACAAAAGCGACAAAACAATCCCAAGGGTGGTCAGGATCGCAATGCCAGAAGCCACCATCATGGCCGCCTTGATACAGCTCTCAACCGCATTGCGGGCGCGGAAGTCACGACCCAGATGCGAGCGCGACAGGAAAAAGCCCAAGGCAGATAGCGCCAATGCACCCAGCCCAAATGCAATGTTCAGATTGGCCGAAATCCCGCGCATCGCCTCCGCAGCTGCCAAGACATCCGGGGTGCGTTGGCTGGGGGTGCCGCCAAAGGCAATCTTGCTGGCGTCGATAAAGAACAGGTCCAGCCGCTCTTTCGGCAGAGCCAAAACTTCCGGCGGCAAGCTATGCGACAAAAGCGAGCGAATGGCAGATGGGGCAATCAATTCGTGCAGCAGCAACAAGCCTAATGCAGGGCCGACAACCCACAAAACCGCGTACCACCCGTGATGTCCGGGTAAAGAGTTCAAACGGCCCTGACCTGAATTGGCGATTGCCAGCGCGTTGGTCGCGCCAGTTTGCCAAGCCCAGGTGCCGAAAGCCAGCACAATGGCTGCCGCGATCAGGCTTACAGGCACATCAGCGAACGCATCCATGAAGAATCATAGCCCCTGCCGGACAATCCAGCACCATTTCTCCCCCGCCCCTTAAGGCTTTGCTGAGAAGGCAAGATTACATTTTTATGACACTTCGATGACAGTGGCGGCGCAGCTGAAGTTTAGCCTGCTTGGACCTCGGCCATTGTCCGTACAGGACCCAATTCCAAGGGCTGGGGCAAATAGACAGAAAAGGCAGTGCCCCTGCCCTGCTCGCTCTCCACAACAAGGCCTCCGCGATGGCGATTGACGATGTGTTTGACGATGGCCAAGCCTAGACCGGTACCACTCTTGCCCGTGGCGGTTTCCTCCACGCGGTAAAAGCGCTCTGACAGGCGCGGTAAATGTTGGCGCGCAATACCCGGGCCTGAATCCTCAACTCGCAGCGTGCAATAGAGCCGATCCCGATCAACTTCTGGGCTGGTGAGCGGTAGGCGTGACGCGCCATCCCACTCGCGCATAGCCGATTTCAAAGCGGACTCTCGGTCGAGCCAAGCTGACAGCACGATGCGAATGTCCGACTGAGCGCCACCATATTTGAGGGCATTATCTATGAGGTTAGCCGCAATCTGCTGGATCTCATCCCAATCCCCAATCACCCAAAGCGGATCATCACCCGCCTTGAACTGAATGCGCTTTTGCTTGTCTGGCGGCAGGCTTTCAACGATTTCCTGCACGGCGGCAGCAAAGTCTGACCGTGCGGTTGGCGCAACGTGCTCATTAAGCTCAATGCGCGACAGACTCAGCAAGTCAGAGATCAAGCGGCTCATGCGATCTGCTTGAAGGTGCATAATCTCTAAGAATCGATCACGGGCCGCTGCGTCTTCGCGGGCCGGCCCCCGCAATGTCTCGATAAAGCCAATGATCCCCGCCAGTGGGGTGCGCAATTCGTGACTAGCATTGGCCAAGAAGTCTGCGCGCATGCGCTCTGACATGCGAGCCTCTGTCTCATCCTGAATAGATAAGAGGACAAAGCGCTCTTGATCAGCTTCAAAAGCCGCAATCGAAACGCGCTCATAGCGGTCAACCGGTACCCGGCTTTCAATCGACAAAGTCCGAGTCACGCCAGTCTTAAACACGTCGCTGACGGCGTCGACTAGATTCGGCCTCCGGATCACGGCGCTGAAGCGCACTTGGCCGGCATCAATGGAAAAGCGATCTCGGGAAGCTTGATTGGTACCGACCAGACGACCGGCTGAATCCACAATCAGAACTGGGTTGGGCGTTGCTTCGATGGCAGCACGAGCAAAGCGCACAGCATCGCGTACGAGGGTGGTCCCAGTTACTTCGCCGACAGCCCCAGAGCCTGGGACGGCCGCCACAAGACTTTGCCCAACAAGGCTTTTTTCTTCCAATGCGGTTTTGGTTGTGTCCGCGCCCAGCCACCAGCCAATCCCGAGCGACAGGCCGACACCAATGGCACCGAAGAGCGTCAACATGGCATTTTGAGTCAAACCGTAAATCAAGCCGCAAGCGACAAACAACACACCTAAAATGGTCGTAATAACAGGCCAATTCGGGGCAGTAGGTTCAGGCGAACTTTCAGGCATGGGAACTTTTCGTGATCTTGAGACGAAGCAGATACTTCAAGCTGACACGCAGCTATATCCTTAGGATGACAGTATTTTGACGGTTTTGCCACCCACGTTCAGTGGGTGCCAAGTTCGATGCGCCAGCGTAGACAGTGGGGGCCAAAGGTGGGAAGTTTGCACTGCAAGGAATGCATCAGGATTTAGAGCGAGGGCACAGCTATGTTGGCACGATTAGGATTGAGCTTCTGTCTCATCGGGGGCCTTGTTTCCCCAGCTTCCGCAGCCGCCCCCTCAATACAAAGACAGGCCATTGAGGCTGGTCGCACCCTCGCCCAATCCCATTGCGCAACCTGCCATGCCATCGGTAAACGCGGGCAAAGCCCGAACCCGCAAGCGCCACGATTTGCGACACTGGCGCAACGCTATCCGCTTGATAATTTGGCAGAAGCTTTTAGCGAGGGCATTCTGGTAGGCCATGGACCGATGCCTGAGTTTCAGTTTGATCCCGATCAAATCGATAGCCTGATTGCCTATCTAAGAAGCGTTCAGAGCCCCGTCAAAAAGGCAAAAAAGCGCGCGCCAAAATGAGTTGCCCGCACCCCCTTGTGTTGCCCAAAGGCCACACCTAACTGAAGGGACAACGATCCTTGCTACAAGGTCAATCCTGGACTTAACTTTAGGCTCTGCCACCATGAACTTAGATAAATTCACCGAACGCGCTCGTGCCATCGTCCAAGCCGGACAAATGGAAGCGATCAAACGCAAACACCAATATTTCACGCCAGAGCATTTGCTGAAGGCGCTGCTTGATGACGACAAACAACTGGCTGCTGGCCTGATCAGATCGGCTGGTGGGCGCCCCGATGAAGCCAAGCTTGCAACTGATGTGGCGGTTGCCGGTCTTCCTGTTGTCGAAGGTGGCGAAGATAAAATCTACATGCCGCCTGAAACCGCGCGTGTTCTGCAAGGTGCCGAGGATGCCGCTGGAAAAGCGGGCGATAGCTTTGTTGCTGCCGAGTGGCTCTTGCTGGCCATCTCGACCGCTCGCGCGACCAAAGCCGCAGATGCCTTGAAGGCAGCTGGGGTGACGCCTACCTCGCTCAATTCCGCCATCGGCATGATGCGCAGCGGTCGCACTGCCGATACCGCCAATGCGGACGACAATTATGAGGCGCTGAAAAAATATGCACGGGACCTCACCCAAGCGGCGCGCGACGGCAAGCTGGACCCTGTGATTGGTCGCGATGATGAAATCCGCCGCTGTGTGCAAGTCCTGTCACGGCGCACCAAGAATAATCCGGTGGTGATTGGGGAACCGGGGGTCGGTAAAACTGCCATCGCCGAAGGTCTTGCCCTTCGCATGATCAATGGCGACGTGCCCGAGAGCTTAAAGAACAAGAAGCTCATGAGCTTGGACATGGGTGCTTTGATCGCTGGCGCTAAATTCCGCGGTGAATTTGAGGAACGCCTCAAGGCGGTCTTGAGCGAAGTGGAAGCGGCCAATGGTGGCATTGTGCTGTTCATCGATGAAATGCACACCCTTGTCGGTGCGGGCAAATCTGAAGGCTCGATGGATGCGTCCAACCTCCTCAAGCCCGCCCTGTCGCGTGGCCAGTTGCGCTGCATTGGGGCAACCACGCTGGATGAATATCGCAAGCATGTGGAAAAGGACCCTGCCCTCGCCCGGCGGTTTCAACCCGTATTTGTCGATGAGCCCAGCGTTGAAGACACCATCTCCATCCTCCGCGGCTTGAAAGAAAAATACGAAGTCCACCATGGGGTTCGCATTTCTGATGCCGCGATTGTGGCCGCCGCCACCTTATCAAAGCGCTATATTGCAGATCGCTTCTTGCCCGATAAAGCTATCGATTTGATGGATGAGGCCTCGGCCCGCTTGCGCATGCAAGTCGACAGTAAGCCCGAAGAATTGGATGAAATTGACCGCCGCCTGATGCAATTGCGGATCGAAGCCTCGGCGCTGGGCAAAGAAAAAGACCCTGCCTCGATCGAACGTTTGGAAAGGCTTGAGGACGAGATCGACACCCTCCAAGCCAAGTCAGACGATATGAGCGAAACTTGGCGCTTGGAAAAAGCAAAGTTGGCGGATTCCACCAAGCTGAAAGAAGAATTGGAAAAGCTCAATCTTGAATTGGCCGAAGCCACGCGCCGGGGCGACTATGCCAAGGCCGGTGAATTGCAATATGGCACCATTCCCAATCTCGAAAAGGCGTTGAAAGAATCAGAGACCAGCGGCGAAAGCATGGTGCATGAAGTCGTCGATGCTGAACAAATTGCCGCCGTCGTAGCGCGCTGGACCGGTGTACCGGTCGAGCGCATGTTGGAGGGCGAGCGCGAAAAATTGCTCGCGATGGAAAACAGCCTGCGCGCCCGCGTGGTCGGCCAAGAAGAGGCGCTGGAAGCCGTTTCAGACGCGGTGCGGCGGTCACGTGCTGGCCTGCAAGATCCCAATAAGCCAATTGGTTCTTTTCTCTTCCTCGGTCCCACGGGCGTCGGCAAGACTGAGCTTACCAAAGCTTTGGCGGAATTCCTGTTCGATGACGACAGTGCGGTCACCCGCATCGACATGTCAGAATATATGGAGAAGCACTCCGTCAGCCGTCTGATCGGGGCCCCTCCGGGCTATGTCGGCTATGATGAGGGTGGGGCGTTAACAGAAGCCGTGCGGCGCAGACCCTATCAAGTCGTGTTGTTTGATGAAGTCGAAAAAGCCCACCCCGATGTGTTCAACGTCCTTTTGCAAGTGTTGGATGATGGCCGCCTGACCGATGGTCAAGGCAGGACAGTGGACTTTAAGAATGTCATCCTCGTCATGACGTCCAATCTGGGCAGCCAATATCTGGCTGAGCAGAATGATGGCGAAGATGTTGAGCTTGTACGGCCGCTGGTGATGGAGGCTGTGCGCGGCAATTTCCGCCCTGAGTTCATCAATCGTATTGATGAAATCATCCTGTTCCGACGCTTGGGTCGGGCGGAAATGGACCGGATTGTGCCGATCCAATTGCGCCGATTGGAAGCGCTCTTGGCATCGCGCGACATCAAAATTACTTTGGATGATGCCGCCAAAACCTGGTTAGCCGATAAGGGCTATGAGCCTGCCTATGGTGCCCGCCCTTTAAAGAGGGTGATCCAAAAGGATGTGCAAGACCCGCTGGCCCGCCTCATTCTCTCGGGCGCGATCAAGGACGGCGAAACAGTTGTCGTGACCGCGCAACCCGGTAGCGACGAGTTGAGCTTCAATGGCTTTACCGGGCAAAATGATAGCCCGCCCAAAGGCATTATTGTCAACTAAAACATTGAAAGTGTTTGGTTCGGGTCAGCTAACGGCCCGAACCGGACTCATCCCAAATGGCGGTTCTGGCGCTCTTGGGCTCTGGGTTGCCCCCCACTTCCAGCCCGCTTCGGCGAAGGCGAGTGCGGCGATCTTTGTGGTCTCGGTCATATCGGGGCCGGGCTCAAAACCTGCCAACCAGCGAAGCGCGGCCACAAGTGCGTCCTCATCATCTGCCTGCGCAGCGGCCAGAGCATTCAGTAGCGTCCGCTCGTCTGGGGAAGGTTCAAGGCTCCCTAAATCGCCTAGCCGTAGCTTGCGCCCAGACAAGAGAAGCAGATTGGCCAATTTGCGCATGGCGGCACGCGCTGTCTCGACACGCTCTGCCGTCACTGGGCAGCGGAAAACCGAAGGCCCAGCGGCGCGACGCATGGCATGGAGCGCAAGTTGCGCACCAGCTTCAAGACCATGGATCGGCTGTGAATGGGGCATGGCGGAACTATATGCGAATTATTCTCAAATACAAGCGGAAAAGGGGTGTGCCGCGCGATAAAACTTCGGAAAAATACTTTGCTCCGATGCCCCGCCGCCCCAAAACCAGCACGAAAAATTAAGCCCATTGCAACCTTTTTGGGCCATTCTAACCGCTCATAAATGCTCACAAAATTGGGAATTCGTGTGGCAAGTTAAGGAATCGGTTCGGTGGCCATCAATGCCAATGTCATTAGTCTGTTGAATTCAGGCGGGTTTTCCAACTCGTCCGTGCAGTCTATTGACTTGTCGGCACTCACCAATACCGCCACCGCCACCCGAACCGGTCCACCGACCCAGCGTGAAATTGCGCGGATGGCACCATGGGATTCCCGCGCTAAACCGGCAACTTTGTCGCAACTGGCTACTGAGGCATTGCGCGCCAGCCGTTTAGTGAATACCAGTTTGGGGTCAGGAGCAGGGTCTGCGGTCACCGACCCAAACGACAAAAGCTTGTTCGTCATTCATAATGGTGTTCAGAAGTTGCAAGCCTTGGCTGATGCTGCCGCCAAGGATGGGGTTAGCGCTGAAACGCGCAAGCGCCTGCAGGATCGGCTGACCAAAGGCATTGAGGAACTCAACGACCATATCAATGCCACCAAACTCGATGGGGCCTATTTGATTGGCGGGCGTCGTCTGGCGCGTCACGAAGGCGAAGGTATTCCCAAAGGTCTACTACAATACGACACCAAACCCTTGGTCAATGGCGATTTGACTGCCATCCCACAAGGCTTTCTGGGAGATCGCCGCTTCACATTGAAAGTGACCAAAGCTGGCGTCACCACCAATTTCGACATCAATCTTTCCGAAATGGGCACTACTGACCGAAATCTGGGCAATGTAACCAATTTCATCAATAGCAAGCTCGAAACGGCAGGGTTTGAGAGCCGATTTTCGCGTGTTGAAACCACAGTCCCCGCCACCACCAAGGGCGGGACGGCAACCGTTCAACAGCGGCTGCGGATCACCACCAACTCGCTAGAAACGCTGTCCTTTGAAGCTGCGGTAGGTGATACCAAGCCAGCGCTTTATGTTGCTGGCGGAAAGACCGTCGATAGCGCAACCCAAAGCGTGGTGAGCAAAATGACGGGCCTTGAGGGCACGGATGAGTTGGCGTCCTTCACTTCGGATATTTCGGCGGTCAAAGGCTCCACGGTTGGTGCCCGCGCATCAGTCGTAGGTTCAGACGGCTCGCTCTATGTGATTGCCGATGCGACCGGTAAAGTGAATGGCCAAACGCCTAAAGATAAAAGCGACGTCGTGTTGATGAAATACGACACAACGGGCCAAATCGTTTGGACGCGGGCCTTGGGATCGGCGGCTCCTGCCCAAGGATTCTCCCTCGCCATTGGCGCAGATGGGACTTTGGCAGTGGCGGGTTCAGTTTCTGGGCGCGCCGATACGGCGACCAGCACAACCGGTAATGGGCTGGATTCTTTTGTGGCTGCTTTTGATTCCGAAGGTCGGGACAAATGGTATCACCAGCAAGGGGCCACTGGCAGCGACAATGCCACCCATGTGCAAGTCGGCGCAGATGGGAGCGTCTTTGTCATGGGGACGACGACCAATAGTTATGGCGGCGCGGCTGCGTTAGGCGGTAAAGACGTCTATCTGCAGGCCTTTGACACCGCAGGTTCTGTGCGTTTTACTCAAACTTTGGGCACCACGGGCGATGACACGCCCGCAGGCTTAGCGCTTGCCAACGGCCAAGCCGTTGCCGTCTGGAACGAGAGCGGCGGCGCTCGCATGCGCAAATTTGATACGGTGACCGGCACTGCCAGCGGCGCAACCAACAATTTGGCTGCCAGCACTTTAAGCGCTGTTACCATGGTTACATCAGATTCCGCTGGCCGAATATTCCTTGCAGGCCGCACAGCCACGAGTTCGACCGCTAATAAATTAGTCGGCATGGAAATCAGTTCCGAAACCGTGCTGTTCCAAACCCAAACTTCTGGTGAAGCCATCCGGGCCCTAACCGCGGCAGGCGATCAGGTGGCCTATGCCACAGAGGCCGTTACGGTGACGCCAGCCAATGGCTCGACCCCTGCCAGCACAACGCGGGAAAGCTCGATCGTCGGTCTTGATGCAGATACAGGCGTGCAAGCGTTTAGTCGGACCGCCCCACAATTGGTTGATGCGCCAATTTCCATCGCCCTTGCGCCCACCGTTTCCCAAAGCCTCGATTCGATGGGCATTCCGCAAGGGACTTTGAGTTTCGGCATTTCTGATGCTTTGACTGACCGGACAGGTCTGCGCAGCGGCGACCAATTTAGTGTCATCGTCAACGGCGGTAGCGAGAAGAAAATCACCATCGCCCAGGGTGAGACCATGCGGACTTTGGCAGCCAAACTGAACCGCGTCTTGATGCGCGATGGCACTGCTGAGGCACGCTCCCTCAAAGGGATAGAAAGCTTGGTCATCACGCCAAAGGCTGGCGATCGGATCGAACTTAAGGCGACCGATGGCGTGGCAGACGCCCTGACTCAATTGGGCCTAGAACCCGGCGTGGCGATCCCTCGCCCTGCCCCTAAAAAGCCAGGCACCAAATCGGTCTCCGACCCGCCTCCCATTATTGCACTCGAAATGCCTTTGGAGGGCGATGTATCAGACAAGGCCAAAGCCAAGGCTTTGGCAGACTCATTTGACGGCGTGCTCCGACGTTTGCGTATTGGCTATCGGGAGATTTCCTCCGACCCAACGCAGGTCGAGTTGCGCAAGCAAAATGCAGCCAAGGCTGCCCAAAAATCAGGTGGCAACACAGCGGGCGTGGCCTATTACAATCGGCAAGCCGCTCTGGGTCAGGATGCCTTGCGCCGCCTCGGCGTTGTCGCCTAAGCAGGCAGTTTTTGTGCATGTTCATGCAATGCTCGTTTTAGGCTTGCATCTTGCCCGCCAGCCCCTAAACAAATGATATATCCTATCAGGAGGGCTATGCATGCGTCTGTGCGCGAAAGTGTTTTTTCTGGCGAGTGTCGTTGCAGCAGGTGCCGGGCTGGGCATCGCCGTAGCACAACAGGCTGCGCCGTCTACCCAAAGTGCTGAGCCCGCCAAAGACCCGACAAAAATCGTCGTACCGATTGAGCGCGTCCCCATCGACATTCGCCGCACCACTATCATCGTGAGGGACATGGAAACCTCACTCAAGCTCTATCGCGATGGGCTGGGTATGCGGGTGAATTATGATGAACGCATGAGTGTTTCGAGCCCGGCTTTTGCACAAGGCGGGCCACCCCGTCCGATTCGCTTAGTGTTACTCAATGCCAATGACCCTTGGATCGGCTGGATCGGCCTGATTCAATATACCGACCGCCCGGACCACCCCAAGGTCAAGCAGCCCAAAGTTTTGGGTCCGGGTAGCCATATCATAGTTGCCGCGGTTGCAGACGCGCAAAAGGCCTGTGATGCCGCCAAGGCGGCACCGGGCGTGCGTATGGTGGTGGAGCCGAAAATCTCGGTCTATCCGCCTCGTATCCCAGGTGCCCCCCCAATCCGGGTATTGGGCTGCCAATTCTTTGACGCCGATGGTGCTTATCTTGAGCTCAATCAAACTTTGCCACAATGAAGTCTCAGTAAAAGAAGATGGTTACTTGACGATGGCCTAGTCCCTGCAAGGTTGGGCGCAGCAACAAAGTGAGTGACGATGCGTGCCAATTTGATCCTTGTTTCGCTTTTAACGGGGTGGAGCTTTCAAGCTTTCGCCCAGCCAAATGCCCAACAAACCGCACCGCAACCCAAATCGGCACAGGTTCAAACTGTACAAGGGGAAGACCCTGCGGCGCTCGCACGGCTGGAAGACTCGCTGACGTGCGCTGCCGCAATTCAGGTGACGGCGATGGCTGCCCCTTCTTGGTCACGCGAACCAGGCGTTATCGACAGCAGCAATCGATGGCTGGCGGAAGTCTATGCCGCGGCCGATGCTTATGGCATTTCAAGCGATAAGGTACCCGAGTTGGTGCAGAGCGAAATGGAACGTCAACTTCAAGAAGCGGTTGAAAAACCAGATGCCCTATCCCGACGTGCCTTCAACTGCGCAGCCAGCCCGCCGAGCCCATCACTCTGATGGATTTAGAGGCCTGACTAGAATAAAAACGTCCCATGGCCGAGATCATCAATTTAAGACAAGCACGCAAAGCAAAAGCGCGCACCGCCAATGCCGCCAAAGGCGAGGCAAATCGTATCGCGTTTGGTCGCACGAAGCTGGAAAAGCTTGCCACAGAAAAGGCCAAAACGCAGACCAAAACGCGCCTCGATGGACATCTCCTGACCAAGGCGACAAATCATGAGCCTGATTAAGCGATCGGTTTCTCTCGAGGGACACGCCACAAGTGTTGCGCTAGAGGCAGAGTTCTGGGCGGCCTTGGACGGGCATGCCCGTCAGCGCCGCTTGTCTTTGGCAGGGCTGATCGGCGAGATCGACAGCCAAAGGGGCGATCGCCCGCTCGCAAGCGCCCTTCGGGTGTGGGCGCTTTTGCATCAAGTCTTGCCGGAAGGCTGAAGCCTTGCCAAATAGACGTATGCGCCCTGTTCTGACCCTATTGGCGATTCTCGCCGTTCTCCCCGCCCTTGTGAACGCACAAGAAGTCCCTGCCGCTGCGCCGACATCTGGCAGCATCACGCTGGACCGCCTGTTTGAGGATCCAGCACTCAATGGACCAGTCGCGCGCGCGCCGAAATTTTCGCCAGACGGCAAATTGGTCACCTGGCTACGACCGAATGAGCGCGATTTTTTGCGCTTAGACCTCTGGGCGGCCCCTGTCGCCGGCGGCGCGCCCTTTATGATGGTTGATTCAAAGGCTTTAGTCCCAGACGAGGGTGCCCTGTCCGAAGCAGAAGCCGCCCGTCGTGAGCGCCAACGCTTGGCCGGCACGCGTGGCCTTGTTGCCTATGAGTGGGACAAAAAGGGCGAGGCCATCTTGGCTCCTTTGGGCGGCGATCTCTATTATGTGTCGGTCGCGAACCCCAACAGCCCGCGCCGATTGACCCGCACACCAGAGTTTGAGACCGACGCTCAAATCTCACCTGCGGGCGGCTATGTGTCTTTCATTCGCGAAGGCCAGTTGATGGCCCTTAAACTAGGCACGAGTGAAGAAGTCGCGTTATCGCCAGCAGCCAGTGAAGCCACAACCTATGGCATGGCAGAATTCATCGCCCAAGAGGAAATGGATCGAGACACGGGCTATTGGTGGGCACCGAACGATGGCCGGATTGTCTTTACCCGAGTCGACGAGAGCGCAGTCGCCCTTGTCCCGCGCGTGGAGATTGGGGCGAGCCAGACCGAGATTGTCCAGCAACGCTATCCGCGCTCGGGTGCAACCAATGCCAGTGTCGCCTTATTTATCAAGGACATGACAACCGGTGCCGTCGTCCCAGTTGATCTAGGGGAGAATGACGACATCTATGTTGCGCGGGTCAATTGGTCGAAGGATGGCCAGACCCTGTATATTCAGCGGCAAAACCGTGCCCAAACGCGGCTCGACCTTCTGATGGTTGACCCGGCGACCGGCCAATCGAAAGTCATTCTCACAGAGGCGGATTTGGTTTGGCTGAACCTGACCAATGACTTCACGCCCTTGGCGTCGGGCGATTTCCTGTGGACGAGCGAGCGGACGGGTTGGCGCCACATCGAACGACGCAAGCGCGATGGTACCGGCGTACAAGTTTTGACAACCGGCAACTGGGCTGTGTCACAGATCACCGGTGTAGATGAGGCGGCAGGCCGCGTCTTTTTCATGTCCAATAAGGACGACAGCCTTGAACAGCGCCTTTACTCGGCACCTTTGGCCAAGCGTCGTGCGCCAAGTGCCGTAACCGCCAGCGGCGGCAGTTGGGGTGTGGCTATGGCTACCACCGGCAAAGCCTTCCTCGGAACCTATTCAGACCCCACAACACCCCCTCGCCTTGGCCTATATGAGGCCAGTGGGCGCTTGATCCGTTGGATTGAGGAAAACAAGCTCGACAGCAGGCACCCCTGGGCACCTTATCTCGCCAAACGCGCCTCGGTGCGGTTTGGTACCTTGAATGGTCCGTCCGGCGATGTGCTCAACTGGTCTATGCAACTGCCGGCCAATTTCGACCCCAGCAAGAAATGGCCTGTCATCGTCTATGTCTATGGTGGACCAGGCGTTCAGGTTGTTCGACGAAGCTGGGGTAGCAATACCGATCAGGTGCATGCCGCCCGCGGCTATATTGTGTTTTCCATCGACAATCGGGGCACGCCGAACCGGGGGCGCAGTTTTGAGCGCGCCATCAGCCGGAAACTGGGTGGGCCAGAGGTAGAGGACCAATTGGCGGGCCTCGCCTTTTTGAAAGCGCAGACCTATGTCGATCCTTCCCGCATTGGCGTTTGGGGTTGGTCCTATGGTGGCTATATGGCGCTGCGACTGGCGACCGAGGCACCGGAAGCCTACGCGGCTTATGTATCAGGAGCGCCCGTCACCGACTGGTCCTTGTACGACACCCATTATACCGAGCGCTTTATGGGCAAGCCTCAAGACGAGGCGGACGCTTATTCAAGATCGTCAGTTCTGCCGCGCTTGAAAAACGTCAAACGCCCGCTTTTGATCCTCCATGGCATGGCAGACGACAATGTGACGTTCGACAACTCAACCGCCGCGTTTGATGCCTTGCAATCCGCTTCGATCCCGTTTGAAACCATGGTCTATCCGGGGCAGAAGCACGGCATTCGCGAAAAAGCGCGGGCCAAGCACGTCCAACTCACGATCTTAAACTTCTTTGATCGAACTTTGGGACCTGGACCGCGCTAGATTAGCAATATCAGGCGAAGCGGTAAGGGCCACCCTTTTCAAGGGCGGCTTGCCATTGTGGTCTGGCATGAAGGCCTTCGAGCCAAGCTTTCATATTGGGAAGCATGCCCAGAGCCCCTTGGCCCTTGGCGATCTCGCCGACAAAGCTCATTTGAATGTCTGCGCCAGTCAGACGATCACCGACAAAAAACTGTTTTCCGGCCAACGCGCCTTCGACATAGGACAAATGGTTCATGATCTCACCTGTGATGCGCGGCATCAGCGGAGCAGCAGCATCCCCTAAGCGACCTGTGTAGAGCGCCAAAAGGAAGGGCAGCATGGCTGAACCTTCAGCAAAATGCAGCCAATGCGCATAGGCGGGATAAAGCGGTGAAGCAAAATCAACTGCCAGATCTGGGCCATAGCGGCGTGCCAACACATCGATAATCATCCCGGATTCAGCGAGAACTTCCCCGTCATCCGTCACCACAGGCGACTTCCCCAGTGGATGGACTTCCTTCAATTCTGGCGGGGCCAGATTGGTCACGGCATCGCGCTGATACTTCTTGATTTCATAGGGCGTTCCCATTTCTTCCAGCAGCCACAATATCCGCTGCGACCGGGAATCGTTAAGGTGATGCACGACAATCATAAAAGCCCCTCCACTCGGCTATGGTCTATCCACAGCGCTTAGATACGATCTGCCTCAACCCAAAAGCCGCGATTGGCAAGACCTTCGAGAACAAAATTTTTCCCAGCTTGTGCGGCGTCCTCATCATCATAGAGCGCAAAGCAGGTCGCGCCCGAACCCGACATACGGACAAAGCGGACATTTGGGCTGGCGGCCAAGCGCGCCATGGCGTCGGCAATTTCAGGGACAAGGCTGATGGCCGCTTGTTCAAGGTCATTGGGCATGGCGCGAAGATAGGCCAAGAGGCTTTCTCGGCTCGAGATTTCTGGCACAGGGCGAACATCCAACGCTGGACCGGCTCCTAAAGCGTCATAGGTGCGATAAACGGGCCCGGTAGGACACGGCACACCCGGATTGACCAAAACCACGCCCATGGGGGCTAAAGGCCCTGTACGCATTAAGGTCTCCCCTGTCCCGGTCATATGAACGGGTTGCCCGATTAGACAGGCAGGCACGTCAGCCCCTAGTTGAGCGCCCAAAGCCAGAAGTTGAGCTTGCGAAAGCTTGAGATTCCAAAATTCGTTCAGCGCATGCATTGCCGCTGCTGCATCGGCAGAGCCTCCACCAATCCCAGATGCGATCGGCAAATTCTTGGTCAAACGAATATGAGCTTGGGCCGGTATTCCTGCCGCGTCGGCGAGGATTTGTGCGCCACGGCAAACCAAATTATCTGGCCCTGCGCTCAGCCCCTCGCCAAACGGCCCTGAAATCTCCAGTTCCAGCCCAACGGACGCCTTCACCGAAAGGCGATCGCCAAGACTGTGCGTAAAGCATACGAGGCTATCGAGTGGGTGACGACCATCTGATTGTGGTGGCCCGACTCTCAAAGTCAGATTGAGTTTGGCGGGAGCAAAGCAGGCAGTCATCTGCGGCTTAGTTTGACTTGGTCTGAGCAAGAATGGCCGCATCTGCAGCCCGGCTAGGATCTGGCGGTAAGCCGTCGCTCAACTTGATTTCCAGTGCTTTGGTCTGTTCAGCCGTTGGTGTCAGCGACAAAGCGCGTCGCCATTCCAGCCGAGCCTCTTCTTGCCGGCCGGTGCGCCAATAGACATCCCCTAAATGGTCAGCCACCTCTGCAAGGTTGGGCGCAAGACTAGCCGCGCGCTCCAACATCGTAGCGGCCTCTTCATGGCGGCCACTTTTGAACAAAGCCCAGCCATAGGAATCCAGGATCGCGCCGGAGCGAGGGCGAAGCCGCATGGCATTGCGCAGCATCGCCAAGGCTTCGTCTAGATTTTCGCCACGATCAGCTAGAGCATAGCCTAAATAATTCAACACATTGGGTTGATTCGGGGCGGCAGCCTTTGCCAAGCGTAAGTCTGACAAGGCTTCTGGCCAACGACCGAGACGTTCGCGTGCGCCACCACGACCGAAATAAAGTGGCCACGTCTCAGCTGGTGACCAATTTGCCGCCTCACCCTGTTTAATCAGGCTGTGATAGGCGGCCTCCGCTTCGGCGTCGAGCCGATTGGCAGACAGCATATCGGCAAGTAGCGTCATGGCCGCAAAGTTTGTCGGATTTTTCGCCACCAGTTCGCGGGCGTTAAGCAAGGCTTGATTGGGGTCACGCGTATAAATCAGCCACGCCAATTCCGTGCGCGTTGCAACAAAATCCGGGCTAAAAACAGAGACACGCTCCAGCAAAGGCTCGGCCAGCTCATCATAACCATGACTAGCCAAATGCTGACCCAATGCCGCATTCACTTCATCTGAAGACGGGTGGAGAAAAGCCAACAAAAACAGAAGATCTGAGGTTTCAGTCGGTGGCCGGCTATCTTGCATCGCCTCGACCAAGGTCAACATGCCGATCGCAACATGGTCTTGCGCATTGAGGGCGACATTACCCTTATCGCCAGCGCGAGCCAGTGCCAAAGCCCCGGTAAAGGCTGAGGCCTTCACAGACCCGCGTTCGGCTAAAGGGGATAGAAGGGCCTCAGCTTTGTCCCGCTGCCCAACAGACAGCAGCAACTGGCTGTAAAACCGCAAGCCAGCTGGCGAATCTTGCTGAAGGCCCCGTGCCTTTTCAAACAAGGCAATAGCTTCTTGTGGGCGCTTGGCACGCGCCAAAATCATCGCTCGCGACATCAAGGCCGCATCGTCTAGCTCAGAAATGCCGGTAACTTGGCTCGCAAGATCAATTGCTTTTGGCCCTTGCCCTTGGCCTAACAGCGCATAGGCGCGGAGGTGGTTAGCAAATTGGGTGAGGCTCGGGCTAAACTTTTGCCCGTCTAGAGTGCGGGCGACATCTTGATATCGCCCCTGCCCAAGGGCCTCGACCGTCAAGGCCAAAACAGCTTTCGGAGAGCGCTGAGCAGGTGCAACCAATTTGGCCATTCGCACCACCATGCCTAGATTACCCACCTCTAGGTTTGCAGCAGTCGCCCGATCATATAGCTCCAAGTCGGAAGGGCGGCGGAAGAAGGCCCGCGCCCAAGCTTGCGCCGCTAATTTGGGATTATCGACACCTTGCGCATAGCGCCCAGCCAAGGTTGCTGCAAAAATATCGGCGTCTGAGCGCTGTAATAGGACAGGCGCGCCCGGCTTTGCAGCAGAAGAGCCTACTTGCACCGGATTTTGAGCAAAAGCCTGTGGCGCGCTGAAGCAAAGTGGAAGCGCCGCGAAGACGAGCGCACGCGCCACAGAATTTGGCTTTTGTCTAAACACTACCCGGCTCCACAAAGATTGGAGCTGTTTTTTTAACGGGTGCAGGCCCCTTAAGGCCATTTTTCAATTTCTCTTCCAGCTCCGCTTGCTTGAAATAATGCCCGCCGAAGTCCTTCACCATTTGCCACATGCGCCGCGCTTCACTTGGCTTACCTTGATGCCAATAGACGTCGCCCAGATTGTCATAAATCTCAGGGTCTGGTGCTTCCTTGCGCATGTCGACGGCTTTTTCGATCAAGCGTTGAGCTTCATCCAATTGGCCAAGCTTATAATGTGCGCGGCCTAGAGAGTCCGTTATCGCCCCAGAATAGGGGCGCAGTTCATAGGCTTTCTGCAACAATTGAAAGCCCTCTTCGACATCGATATCATACTCAACCAACGTGTAGCCCAAGGCATTCATGAAGAGTGGCGAACGTGGCATTTCTGCCAGTGCATCGCGCATCAGTTGAACGCCTTCAGCCCTAGTTCCAGGGAATTGCGCAAGGACGCCACCCAGGGAAAGCTTCGTGCGGCCATCTGCACCGAGCATCTTTAAACTTTCGCGCGCCGCTGGCAGCCCTTCAACATGTGTTGAGGGTTCGGCGGCAAGGAAGAGGCCGGCCGAACCACGAACCGGGTTCTCTGGCTTCAGCTTTTTGACCAAAGCGCGGGCGATCTCAATCGCTTCGGCTTTCTGGCCCAAGTCATAATGCGCACGCATCATACTCAGGCGGGCCAAGTCTTCATCCCACTCACCTGTACCGCGCGCTGCAACCACACTCTTATTGGCGCTTTCGAAAGCGCCCTTGAAATCACCCCGGGCGCTGCGAATACTGGCCTGAAGGTCCCACCAACGCCGGTCACGAAGATTCTGCGGGATCTGATCCAAAAGCGCCGCCGCGTTGGAGGCGTCTTCGAGGCTGAGATGTAGCACTGCCTTTTCGCGGCGCACTTCGTCCAGTCGCTCACCGGTCACAATCGGGGCCAGCGTTTCTAAGGCGGCCTTGTCTTCGTCAATCTCGCTTAGGGCTTCCGCCAAGCTAAAGCGCGCAGATTGATTGGACGGGTCAATCTTCAAGGCAGTCCGAAGCAACAAGGCATCGCCAACGAACAAAGCATCCGCATCAGGCTTTTCAGATGGCTCGCCGGACTTTGGATTGGTTGGATCATTTTGCTCTTGATTGGCTTGGAATATCCGAACCAGCATCATGGCTGAGGCATAATTACTCATCAAAGAGCTAACGCTTGCCTGTGGCAGCATCGCGGCTAGGGGCTTTGGCTTTCCAGACGCGATCGTCTCGCGAAATTGGGTTTCGAGGGGGTCCAGCCCCTTTGGTTCACCAAAAATCTCGTCATGGGCCTTTAGGGCATCATTCTTGCGACCAGCTTGAACCAATAAAGTGACATAGCGCCGGCTCAAGTCTCGCACAAAATGGAGCTCACCGGCTTTTTGAGCCTGCGCATAATAGCCCAAGGCAGCTTTGATTTCCCCATTCTGTTCAGCGAGCAGGCCGCGATAGGCGTTGAAGAAGGGACGATTACCATCGCCGCCATAGACTTCCCAAACATTAATCGCCTGGTCCAACTGGCCCTGTCCAACATGAGCCCATGTAACTAGACCAGCCGTCAGCATGTCATCCTTGTCGCTGTCACGTAGCGTGTCGGTGGCATCTTGATAATTTTGTTGGCTGAAAGCCCGCACGCCGCTGTAATAAAGTGCCGTGCTATTGTCACCGCCCGCACGGCCAAGCGCGGCAATCGACTTGAAGGCGAAATCCAGATCGTCATCAATCAATGCTTGCCGGATGGCGTCGCCCAAGCTTAGCCCAGCATAAGCGCGCTCGCGCTCAATCGCACCAGCGCTGTCTGCGTCTGGCGTACGCTCAATTACAGGCGGCGCAGAAGCCCAAGCTATCGGTGCCATGAGCGATGCGCCCATAAGGATGGTGGTGGTCGCAAAAAGGACTGCTCTGAGGCGCATGGCAACATCCTGCTGGTAGCGTGGATTGATGGATCGACCAAGGATTGGTCAAAGACTAAACTGGCGCTGATTGAGTGACCAAACAAGGGCTAGACCAAGGCCAGCCTGTGAAATGTGATCGCAATCAGCGCCGATGTTCAGCTCAACGCTACATATTCTGGTAGATTGGCCCTTCCCCACCCTGCGGCGTGGTCCAAGTGATGTTCTGGTTCGGGTCCTTGATGTCGCAAGTTTTGCAATGGACGCAATTCTGCGCATTGATCTGGAAGCGCTTTCCTGCCCCATCTTCGACCCACTCATAAACGCCCGCAGGACAATAGCGGTTTGAAGGCCCGGCAAAGACATCCAATTCACTCGACTTTTGAAGCGCAAGGTCGGCGACTTTCAAATGGATTGGCTGATTTTCTTCGTGATTGGTATTGGACAAGAAGACCGAGGACAGCTTGTCAAAGCTGACTACACCATCAGGCTTTGGATACTCAATCTTCGGGCATTGATCAGCAGGCAACAGACTGGCAGCGTCGGTTTTGCCGTGCTTCTGCGTGCCAAACGGTGACCAGCCGCCAAATACGGTGGTGCACCACATATCGATACCGCCGAGAGGCAAACCGATCAGGGTGCCAAACTTGCTCAGAAGTGGCTTCACGTTGCGGACCAGCTCCAAGTCCTTATAGACCCAGCTGGCTTCATAGGCGGCCTGATACTCTTCCAGCACGTCGCCAGACCGACCCGCCGCGATCGCCGCTGCTACCGTCTCAGCGGCCAGCATGCCGGTCTTCATCGCATTATGGCTGCCCTTAATGCGGGGCACGTTTACAAAGCCTGCCGAGCAGCCAATTAAGGCCCCGCCGGGGAATGGCAATTTAGGCACCGATTGCAGACCGCCTTCGGTGATAGCACGCGCGCCGTAAGACAAGCGCTTGCCACCTTCAAAAGTTGGGCGGACATCAGGATGCTGTTTAAAGCGCTGGAATTCATCAAATGGGCTCAGCCAAGGGTTCTTGTAATTCAAGTGAACCACATAGCCTACGGAGACCAGATTATCGCCCCAATGATAAAGGAAGGAGCCACCGCCTGTGCTCCAGTCCAACGGCCAACCAAAAGCGTGCTGAACCAGGCCAAGCTTGTGCTTTTCTGGCGCGACCTGCCAAACTTCCTTTAGGCCAATGCCGTATTTCTGGGGCTCTTTGCCTTCGTCGAGGCTGTATTTGGCGATGATCTGCTTAGCGAGCGAACCACGGACGCCCTCGCCGATCAGAGTATATTTGGCAAAAATATTGATGCCGGGGGTGAAGTCTGGACCCATTTCACCTTCGCGCGTGACGCCCATATCCCCGACTTGCACGCCTTTAACGGCACCGGCTTCATCATAAACGACTTCGGCGGCGGCAAAACCTGGATAGATCTCCACGCCCAATTCCTCTGCCTTGGCACCCAACCAGCGGCAGACATTGCCAAGCGAGCCGATGAAATTGCCGTGATTATTCATCAAGGGTGGCATGATGAAATTAGGCAATGGCAGGCTGCCCGCTTGACCCAAAAGCTTCAGCTCATCTTTCTCCACTTGCGTGGTCAAGGGCCGATCTGGCGCTTCGCGCCACTCAGGCAACAATTCGTCCAAAGCTTTGGGGTCGACAACAACGCCGGAGAGAATATGGGCACCAACCTCGCCGCCTTTTTCCAGCACCGCGACAGCTAAGTCAGCATTGAGCTGTTTTAAACGGATCGCAGCTGCCAAGCCTGCAGGCCCAGCACCAATGATCAGGACGTCATATTCCATCGATTCACGCTCAATCGCGTCAAAAGCCATCGTCACTCCCCTTTTCGCCTAGGCCCTGCATGGATCAGTTAGACTGTTATCGCATGAGGACAAATTTCAGATTGCCTTTGTCATCAGCCTCACGAATGCTTATCGAGGTCTTAAAGGACGAAGGTCAAGACCAGTTAGGCGCCCAAACCGCCGCAAAGTCTGCGATAGGAATGCTGAACGCATGCATGTACGCCCAAGTTTAACAGTTGAAACCGCTGCCCAAGCGCTGGCGCAATGGTGGGAGCTGGCGGGACTGGAGCCGTTTGACCTTGGCCCTGTCCAGCGTGCACGCGCGCAGGCCGTACAACGACAAGCCGTCGAAACCCCAGTTCCCGAAGCCAAAATCACGCCAGCGCGCGTGAATACCGCCAAAAAGCCAGTCGACGCGCTGGCAGAAGCCCAACGCCTTGCTCAATCCTGCACGAGTTTGGATGCCCTTTATAAAGCCTTGGAGAGCTTTGATGGTTGCGGGCTGAAGGCGAATGCACGCACCACCGTGTTCGCCGATGGCCGCGCCGAAGCGGAAATCATGGTGATTGGCGAAACGGCTGGTCGCGAAGACGATGAAATCGGAAAGCCGTTTCAGGGTCCCGAAGGCGATTTACTCACGAAAATGTTAGCCAGTATTGGGCTCGATCGGCAGCACGACAGTTATCTAACCTGCCTCATTCCATGGCGGCCGCCCGGCAACCGAAACCCGACCGCAGAAGAAGTAGCGCTTTGCCGACCTTTTCTGGTGCGCCATATTGAGCTCGCGGCCCCCAAGGCCGTTTTGATGGTGGGTGGCTTGACCGCCCAGACCCTGTTGAGCACCTCCGAAGGCATCATGAAGCTACGTAATCGGTCTTTTGATTACGGGCTTGGCGACAACGCGAAGGGATCTTCTGCCTATGCGCAATGTCTGTTTTCGCCTGCCTATCTGTTGAACAGACCGCGCGACAAAGCGCTCGCTTGGCAAGATTTATTAAGATTTGAACAGAAAATCTCAGCTTTGGGCGTTGCCACACGGGGCAGAAACGGGGCAAAAGGCACGTAAATCTGCCCATTCGACCTCTCAAGATGGTCCCCGGGCTTCATGGACCTCTGACCAGAACTGGTCGGGGCAAGCAGGCAAGTTGGTTTGAGACACTTCGGGACTTCCAAAGTTTATCAAGCACTTCGGCGAAAGGCCCAGATGATTTGACCCAATGTGGCATTACTCAGATTGGTGTGCGCAAGCGGCGATTACTGATGCCAATTTTGGCAATGGGCTGCTTTGCCCTAGCTGGCGCTTCTACGACGGCTTTAGCCCAAACAACCTCTACTGTCCCCGCTTTGCGCGGCACGGTAGCTGGCCCTGATGTCCTGACCAGCAGCGATGAAGCCAATTACCGAAAAGCCTTTACAGCTGCGGCCACCAATCAGAAGGGCGTCCTAGAAGACCTATTGCCGACGATTTCCGATGGCACCTTGAAGCCACATGTTGAGCGGGCACGCCTCATTGCTACAGCCACGCCACCTGATTTGCCAGCAATGGCTGCTTGGCTTGAGCGTTGGGGCGATGTGGCAGGCGCAGGCGCTGTTTATGAGCGCGCTCAAGAAGCACAAGAAGATGCCATTCAGGCCGCGCGGATCATGGGCGTAGTGCCCACACCCTTTAAGCTAAAACGGCCAGATCCTGTACCAACCCGTCGCTCGATGGGGGCCGTGCGCGAGCCAAGTTTTATTTCTGTGCCAATTGGGCAAGGGGCAACCCGCGCAGACCGCGCTCAAATTGACGCCTTGGCGGCACGCTTCTATGCGGGCGACGATGAAACCGCTTTGGCTATGGCACGCGAGGCGGTGAATGGCCCACAATCGGGGCAGGCCGGTTGGATTGGTGGCCTGGCGGCTTATCGCTTGGGTGATTTTGCCACCGCGCAAACCTTGTTTACGGCAGCAGCAAATTGGAATGCAAGCGACGATTGGGCGCGTTCGTCTGGTGCTTTTTGGGCCGCGCGCGCGTCTGAAAAGCTGGGCGACAAGGCCAAGACACAATCCTTTTTGGAACAAGCCGCTTCCAGCCCTCTGACTTTTTATGGGCAATTGGCACTGGCACGGCTCGGTCGCTGGGAGACTTTGAAAATCCCGCAGGCCCAAGACGAGAAGGATCGCGCAACGCGTTTAATGCGCGCTGATCCCGGCATTCGTCGTGCTGTCGCCTTGAAAGAAATTGGTCGTGTGTCCGATGCTGAGGCGGAATTGTTCAATAGTTGGAGCCGAGCGCGGTCTGAGGACGATCTCGGTTATCTGGCCGTGGCGCGCAGCCTCGATCTCGGCCCTGTAGCCGAACGGATAGCGCAGTCATCGTCTGCGGCGGCGTTAGCAGCGCTTTACCCCATCCCGGACCAATTCCGCCCAGTTGGTGGCGAATTTGTCCTAGACCGTGCCGTTATTTTGGCGGTGATGCGCCAGGAATCGAAGTTCGATACGAATGCGAAATCCTATGCCGGTGCGCGCGGACTGATGCAGGTGATGCCTAGAACTGCTGCTTGGATGACGGGCAGGCGCGATTTGGCGAGCAATCCGCGATTGCTGAATGATACCACGTTAAACGTGACTTTAGGTGAGGCTTATCTTGAAAAGATGATGGCGATGGGCGTTGTTTCCAACTGCCTGACGCGCACGTTCATGGCCTATAATGCGGGTCCTGGAAATGTGGCGCGCTGGAGCGCCAGCGTGAAGGGCGCGGAAGACACCTTGATGTTCATGGAGGCCGCTCCAAACGGTCAAGCCCGTGTCTATGCCGAACGGGTAATGAGCAATATGTGGATATACCATCGCCGCTTTGGCCAACGTGCACCAAGCCTTGAAAAACTGGCTCGTGGCCTTGCGCCTACATATGAGCCGCAGGATAATCCCCGTCTAGCCAGCACGAATGTCAGGTTCAGTGCCGTCACGTCGACAAGCACGAGCGGCACGACTGGGGCGACGGGGTCTGCCAGTTTTGCGAACTCTGGTGCCTTATCGCTGCGTTGAACGCTTCAGGCTGGCAACATCATCGACATCTTCAAGCTCGCGCAGAAAAGCGATCCGCCAAGTGGCTGGCAAACAAGCCAATGTGTCCGCTAAAGTGTGTGGGCTCGACCAACGCACTGGGGCAAGGTAGGCGCGGCGAGCAGCCCGCGGGGCCATGCCGATCAGCCAATAGCCGCCATCTGTCGCAGGCCCCAAAACAACGTCTGCCCGCTTTAAGGCGTAGAAGGCTTGAACCAAATCTGCCCGCTTCAGATCTGGTAAATCGGAACCAATGATACAAACAGGCACTCGGCCAAACGCCACCAAAGCGCGCGCCATGCGCTGCCCCAAATCGCCTTGTCCCTGCCCTACCCGCCGCAGATCAGAAGGCCAAGCACCGGGAAATCGTGCGTCCAAGTCTTTCTGGGGCGCGACCGCCAGCAGGGTTTCCCACCCTGTTGAGCGGGCTACTCTGCAGGTAAAGGCGTCCAAGCGCCTTTTTGTCCGCCAAGCTGCCA
Source organism: Aquidulcibacter sp. (assembly GCF_049239865.1). NCBI lineage: Bacteria > Pseudomonadati > Pseudomonadota > Alphaproteobacteria > Caulobacterales > Caulobacteraceae > Aquidulcibacter > Aquidulcibacter sp. The sequence continues at coordinate 152,978 of NZ_JBMLTR010000219.1, read as the reverse complement.
CCTTACCCACCCCTTGAGCCAAACGCGTTTTGGCAAGCCCCATGCGCGGCGACTTTGCGAAGATGAGTAGCTTTGGCTTCACCGATACCAGCCCTTGATCCGATCTGGCGAAATCCCACACAAAAAGGCAGCCAGAAGCATTATGTTGCGCAAAGGGACGAACAACCAGCCGCCACGACGATATCGCTCAGCGCTGGTCTGAACCGAGGCAGGTAAGGCACGCAAACGCGCTTTGCCCAGCTTCCGCACCAGATCGACGTCCTCCATCAATGCAATTGGCTGAAACCCGCCCACAGCTTCGTACATGCTCCTCGAGATCAAAAGCCCTTGGTCTCCGTAAGGCAGACCGAACAGGCGGGCACGCCAATTGGCCCAGAAGGCAATCCGGCGGGCTGGAGCCTCATGCGCATCAAAGTCCAGGCGAAAATAGGCCGCTTGGCGCGGGGCCGTCGCGATATGGGCCTGACAAGCGGCAATCCAACCTTCCAACGGCACGGAATCGCCATGCAGGAACAAGATCCAGTCGCCCTTGGCGGCGATAGCCCCTGCAGCCAATTGTTGCCCACGGCCACGACCCGCAGACCCAACTTGCAGAACAGTGCAGCCCATATCGAGCGCAAGTTCCGCACCTTGATCGGATGAACTCGCATCCACTACGACGACATCTCGGACAAGGCCAGCGCCTAATCCGGCCACTAAAGTAGCGAGGCAATCTGCCAGTCTGGGCATCGCGTTCAAGGTTGGGATAACAATGGAAAGCGGTGGAGAGGTCATAGTCGCACTTCAAGGGCTTGCGCGAGCCAGTGGCAAGGGGGTTAAGTGTAAGCCGCCGTAGTATTAGGCCAAGTGAGTAGAAGAGGCACGCCATGCGTTTGGATGACATCCGCCGATCGAGCAATATTGAAGATCGTCGTGGCGGTGGTGGTGGCGGACTAGGCGGTGGTAGCGGTGGTGGCCCTCGCATGCCATTGCGCGGCAGGGGCGGCATAGCAATGATCGTGGTCGTCTTGCTGCTGGTCTTCTTTGGTGGCGGCGACACCATGGGCACCTTGATGTCGATCTTGGGAGCAGGATCTGGCGCGCCCAGCCAATCGGGTGGTTTTCAGCCCGAAGCTGCAGCACCGAAAGGCTTGGATCAAAATGCCAATACAAGCCGTAGCGAAGCAGAGACCGCTGATCGCGTCGCAGCAGTCTTGGGATCGACCGAAGACTTCTGGACGGCCCATTTTTCCAAGAATGGGGCAACTTACACCCCAGCGACCTTGGTGTTGTTTGATGACCAAACAGATTCGCCCTGCGGCACGGCCAGCGCCTCAACGGGGCCATTTTACTGCCCTAGCAACAAGAAAATCTATCTCGACATGAGCTTCTTTGAAGAAATGGACCGCGGGCTTGGGGCAAAAGGCGATTTCGCCCAAGCCTATGTGATCGCCCATGAAGTCGCTCACCACGTGCAAGACGTCACGGGTATTCTACCTAAAGCCAATCGCGCAATGCGTCAGCAGGGGCAAAACAAAGGGGCCGACTCCATTGCGGTTCGCATCGAATTACAGGCCGATTGCTATGCCGGCCTATGGGCTGCCCAGTCCAACATCGCCCAAGCCCTAGAGCCTGGCGACATGGAAGAGGCGCTCGGCGCAGCGAGCGCGGTTGGCGATGATCGCCTACAAAAGCGCGCGCAAGGGTTTGCGGTGCCTGACAGTTTCACACATGGAACCAGCGCCCAACGCATGGCTTGGTTCAAGAAGGGCTTTGAAAGCGGAGATTTGCGGGGCTGCGACACGTTCTCTGCGCGCGACTTGTGAGGACTAGGCATCTTCCTCGCCGGGCCAAATTTTAATCCGGCGGACGAGGTGACGCACCTTTACTTTGCCTTCGGGCACAGTTTGGTTCCGCACGCTCATCCCAGCCTTATGAACGCTGTCTGGATCTCCAGTCACCAAAGGATGCCAGTCAAACAAAGGCCGGCCTTCTTGAACCAGTCGATAGGCGCAAGTCATGGGTAGCCACGTTAGCTCGCTCAATGTTTCGGGTGTCAGCTTCACGCAATCGGGGACGTGGGTTTTGCGAGCGTCGTAATTGCTGCAGCGGCAGGAGCCTGAATCAAACATTTTGCAATGCACGTCGGTGGTGTGAATATCGCCTGTATCCTCATCTTCCAGACGGATCAGGCAGCACTTGCCACAGCCATCGCAGAGGCTCTCCCATTGGGCTTCGGTCATATCGGCAAGTTTGGTGTCGGTCCAAAAAGGCATCGGGTCTAACGCACAAACTTTGCCGCAATTTCGACATGCGACGTGAACCGGAATTGATCGAAGGTCTCAATCTCAGCGAGGCGATAACCCCCGTCGATCAAAATGCGGGCGTCTCGAGCGAAGCTGGCCGGATCGCACGAAATCGCGACCACCAGATCAATCTTGGACCTGGCAATCTGGACACTTTGCGCTTCAGCGCCTGCGCGCGGTGGATCAAAGACAATGGCATCCAAGCCTTTCATCTCAAGAGGAGCCAAGGGTGCCCGAAACAGGTCACGCGCTTCGGCAATCAACGTCTTGCCACCGGCCAAACCGTCTGAGGCTTTTTTCATCGCAGCGACAGCCTGAACGTCAGACTCAATGGCGCGCACGAGGGCTTTGTCTTTCAAGCGCAAGGCAAAGGTACCGATGCCAGCAAACAGGTCAGCGACATGCTTGCGGCCTTCTGTCCACTTCAGCACCCGGGCGGCCAAGGCCTCCTCGCCCGCGCGCGTCGCCTGTAAAAACGCTCCGGCTGGCAATTCGACAATCGCTTGCCCCATTTTTACACGCGGGGTGACGCGGGTCAGAGCGGTCTGGCCGTGCAACGTCAGACGACCAATGGCGGCAGCCTCCGCCAAGGCGGCCAAGCGTTCCAAGCCTTTACGCTCGAACTTATCAATTCGGCCTGCATTGCGCACATCGACATCAAGGCCTACCGGCGTTTCGGTGACGAGGAGATCAATCGTTTCCTGTTTTGGTGCCAAAGCTTCAGCCAAAATTGCCAAGCGCGGAATGGCTGCATTGAGGCCTGGAGTCAAAACAGGACAGGCACTGATCGGCTCAATCTGGTGGGTCTTGGCTTGGGTGAAGCCGAACAAAAAACGTGGCCCGGCGTGCTTGCCATGAAAGGTCGCCCGCCGGCGCCCTTGGCCCCAAGCCGGCTGGGTTGGTGGCAGAGCAACCTCTATCCCGACGCGCTGCAGCGCCCGCTCTACCAAGCCTGCCTTCCAGACCAAATAAGGGCCTTCCGCCCAATGCTGCAGCGAACAGCCACCGCAGATGCTAAAGTGGCCACAAACAGGCTCCACCCGTTCGTCAGAAGGCTGCAAGACCTTCACCAATGTCGCGCGATCGCCGCGCTGGTTCGCTTCGACCTGTTCGCCGGGCAAAGTGAAAGGCACGTGGACCGCACGATCCTGATCGCGCGAAACGCCATCGCCACGTGCACCAATATGCTCAATGTTGAGCGTGAGTGTTTCCTGAATGCTTTTGTTCATATCTGCTCATGCGCCGTTCAGGGAGGAAGTTGCAAGTTAGCTTTCACAGAAGGCCTGCACCTGTCCCCCATCTATCCCTTGGGTCTTCTCTGTAAAGGAGCACCGTGATGCGTACATTGATTTTCTCAAGCTTGGCTGCAACGCTGGCCCTTTCAGCCCCTGCCATTGCTTCCGCACAAACCTATGACAACAACTATCGTAACTATGGCTCTGTCTCGCAAGAGTGTCAGCAAAGCCTGAACAATAATCGCTTGGCGGGTGGTGCCATTGGTGCAGTTGCCGGTGCGGTCCTCGGAAAGCAGATTGCCGGACGTAACGCCCGTAAAGAGGGCACGGTTCTTGGTGCTGTGGTTGGCGCCGTTGCTGGGTCGCAAATCGCCAAAGGCCGCGTAGCCTGCGATGACCAAGTCTACCGTGGGTACGAGCCCAATCAGCGCCAAGATCGCCAAGAAGGCTATCGCAATCAAGGTTATCAAGACTATGGCTATTCCAAAGATGATCGCTACGTCGATTATCGTCCGAGCCGTCGGGGCCATCACCGGGATGATGATCGGGCTTATCAAGCCACTTATACGCCCCCAGTTGTAAGCCGTCAGGAGTGCGGTTGGGGCGAAGCTGCCCTGCGTCGTCCAGACGGCCTCTATGAGCGCCAACAAGTCTGGATGTGCCGAGACAACCGTGGCCAATGGCAAGTCGCCAACTAACGAATTGCCCTGTTAGTCAGGCCGCTTCCCTGTTAAAAGGGAGGCGGCTTTGTCTTTGGTTGTCGCCTGCCCGGCCTACAGCAGACTAGCCTGTATTTTGTTTTCCCTGTTTTGGTGAAGACAAGGGCCAATCGGCTTAGAGTTTGGCATAGTATTATGAAGTGACGAAAGAATTTCGTCGAGATTTGATTCGAACGTCCCAGAAAAGGACTTGAATATGCGCAGTGTTTTACTTGGTGTCGCGCTCTCGGGCTGGTTAGCAGGCCCAGCTCTTGCTCAATGCGTTTATGTCGCCTGTCCTGGCTCGTCCAGCAACAGCATGATGAGCGCTAGCAGCAGTTCAAGCTCGTCCAGCGCCTCGTCGACCATGTCACAGCATGAAGTCACCCAAACCGTGACCATCTCGCCAGAGACAACTGAGACCTTTGTGCGCGAAGAGATCGTGCGCGAACCAGAAGCGCATGACGGACATCACGCTCAACATCAGCAACATATGCAGCATGCCTATCGCCACGGTTATCGCGATGGGTATCGCGACGGCTACGCCGATCGCGGCAAGCCAAAGGCGCGCGCGACAAAGGCCCGCACTCGCGCAACGGTCGCCCCTTCCAACCATCGTCGCCCCGTACCGAAAGCCAAGCGCGCATCCAGCACGGTAACCAGCTCATCGGCTTGGGTATACGACAACCGTCCCTATGTGGACCCAATCAAGGACCGCGCAACCAGCTATGAGGCTGCCTCCAACGGTTCAGCCATTTCTTTAGCCAGCGAAAGCAGTGCGTCGAGCAACTCTTCCTGGTCGACTTCTTCCTCGATGAGCAGTTGGTCAAACCAAGGCGACATGACGTCTTGGCCTGCCCCCGCTATGCCGATGCAACAAGGTGGCCAAATCTGTGGTTGGAGCGTTCAAACGATCACGACGCCAGATGGCCAGGCTTTACCCCCGCAACAAACTTGGGTGTGCCAATGCCCGCAAGGCTGGCGTCCGCCCGGCTATTGATCCGCACGCTGTGATTTTGACTTTCTGGGAGACAATGATGCGCCAACCTATCCGCACGATTCTGATCGCAAGCCTTTGTGCCACCACCTGGTTCGGGGCAACCCAAGCTTTGGCGCATGGGGACAAAAATCGTTCAACCATGCCGCGCGCCATGGGTCAGCCTGAAGCCTTTTCCGGGACGTGTGCGGAAGCCAAGTCTGGCTCGCGCGCAGCGGGCGGCCTGATCGGCGCGGTTGGCGGTGGCATTGCTGGGAAAGCGCTGGCGGCGGCGGCTGTGCAGCCTGAAGGGATTGTCCTTGGCGCGGTAGTAGGTGCCTTTGTTGGCTCGCAAATTGGCGGCTCAAACGTCGATTGCCAAGCAGAAGCCATTTCAGAGCAACGGTTTGAGCCCCAAGGCGAACAAGAATTGCGCCCACATACGGGCTATGTACCAATGCCAGAGGCCTTACCAGAACCTGCTGCCCGGCGCGTGGTTGGTGGGGACTGGTATCAGCCTTCGCCGCATTCTTATTATGGTCGCGAACGGCGGGGGCCTCTCTATGCAGCCCCAGCTGATGTGCCGCGGCCTGCACAAGTGCCACGCGATTCCTATGTCGGCAGCCAACCAGTTCCGATGACAGGCGGCATGCACCCCGGCAGCTTCCCGCCGCCCTGCATGGTGTGTGCGCGCTAAAGGGCTGCAGAATCTTGCGCGACACGGCGCGCATGGAGCAGATATTCCCGATTGCCATCGCCACCGGCAATCGGGCTTTCGATCAGACCTAAGACTTTGAAGCCGCAAAGTCCGTCAAGCTCGTGGCGAACTTCTTCAGAGATGACAGCTGCCACAGCTGGATCAACTAAGCCGCGTTTGCCAACCCGGGCTGGGCCCGCTTGAAATTGCGGTTTTACCAGCGCCACCAGATCCGCGCTTGGCGCGACCAGCGGCAGGACGGAAGGCAGGATCTTTTCTAGCCCAATGAAGCTTACATCAATCACCACAAGGTCGGGCACAGGCTCACCCAAATCATCCGGGCTCAAACTGCGGGCATCTGTGCCCTCGAGAGAGGTGATGGCGGGATTGTCGCGCAAGCTTGCATCCAGCTGATCTCGCCCCACGTCGACCGCAACAACATGGGCCGCGCCTCGGCTGAGCAGCACTTGGGTAAAGCCCCCGGTGGAGGCCCCAATATCGAGGGCATAGCGATCCGTTGCCATGATCCCAAAAGCGTCCAAAGCTGCGATCAGTTTGAGGCCGGCACGCGACACCCAATGATAGGCCAGTTGCGCCGTCAGCGGGCAGTCGGGCTCTAAAAGTTCAGAAGGTTTGGCGATAATGCGGTCGCCTGAACGAACCAGACCACTCTCAATGGCTTCGCGCGCTTTGGCGCGGGTGGCGATCAGGCCGCGTGCCACCAATAACAAATCTGCTCTCATACGTTCCATGGCCAAGGGCCTATCCTGCGCGGCTTGGTTTGACCACCCCAGGTGCGCATGCCCTAAAACCGAAAACGGCGGGCCCAAGGACCCGCCGTCGTTCGTCAAGCAGGGATTAAACCCTAGTCGAGCTTGTGTGGCAATTCGTTTGCGGCAGGCTCATGACCTGTCACAAATTCACCCTTGGCGAGCTTGGAGTTCCACATCCCATAGAGGAAGTAGACGGCTGTCGCGCCCAACAAGAAGAGGAAGAAGAAGTGCAGCACGCGCTGTTCCACCGTGAAGATCAAAGCCCCGCACGACAAAATGCCGAAGATTGGCAAGATCGGATAGAGCGGTACTTTGAACCCGCGTGGTAGGTCTGGACGCGCCTGACGCAGCCAAATCACCGAGATACAAACGATGGCAAAAGCTGCCAACGTGCCGACCGAAGTGACATCACCCAAGACGTTGATGTCGAACAGGCCCGCAGCCAAAGCTACAATAACGCCGACGACAATCGTGTTGATCCAAGGGGTTTGGAACTTGGGGTGCACGCGCGAGAAGATCTTTGGCAACAGACCGTCACGGGCCATTGCGTAGAAGATCCGGGTTTGGCCGTACATCAGGACCAAGATCACAGAGGTCAGACCGATGATCGCACCGGCCTTAATCGTCATTGCGAACCAAGCCCATTGTGGACCCATAGAGTCCACGGCCACGGCCACTGGATCTGGCACGTTTAGTTCTTTGTAATTGACCAGCATGGTCAAAACGGCTGCCACCAACATGTAGAGGACGGTACAGACGAGCAAGGAACCAATGATGCCGATCGGCATGTCCTTCTTTGGGTTTTTAGCTTCTTGGCCAGCGGTAGAGACCGCTTCAAAGCCGATATAAGCGAAGAAGACGATGGAAGCAGCGCGGAACACACCTTCCCAGCCGAACTTACCTTCACCCTCATTTTCGGGAATGAACGGCACCCAATTCTTTGACAATTCAGGTAGATGGGTCAGGACCTTGTAGCCGCCAATCACAATGAACGCCACAATCACTGTGACTTTAATCGCTACGATGATGTTGTTGACTTGGCTCGATTCAGAAATCCCGATCGTTAGCAAGCAGGCCAGAACCAAGGTCACCAAGAAGGCAGGTACGTTGAACAAGGTTGTCAGCGTCGTGCCGTCTTTCAAAGTGGTCACATGGTTCAAGGGCCCCGTGAATTCTGGCGGGATCAGCAAGCCAAAGTCACCTAAAAGGCTGACGACATAGCCGGACCACCCCACAGCTACCACCGAGGCGGCAAGCCCATATTCAAGCAGCAAAAGCGCGCCCATGATCCAAGCGGCAAATTCGCCCAAAGTGGTGTAGGAATAGGTATAGGCTGAGCCTGAGACAGGCAAAGTTGAGGAAAGTTCTGCGTAGCAGAGACCGGCACAGGCGCAGACTAGGCCTGCAACCACGAAGGACAGCATCACAGCAGGGCCAGCGTGCAAAGCAGCCGCATTACCGGTCCGAACAAAGATACCGGCCCCGATGATGCAACCAATGCCCAGAAGCACCAGATTGACGGGCCCTAAGGTCCGCTTCAACTCACTCTTTTCGTTCTCGCTCATGATTTGAGCGACAGACTTACGCGCGAAAATTCGACTAAGTCCGGTCGCCGCTTTGGTTTCAGCCATTCAACCCCCCTTAAACAGGTTCATGTGGGTGCGACACTTTTGGGTCGCTTTCTCCCTCGTGACTTTACGCTAGTGCCCTCTGCCCAGATTGGCAACAAAACAACGTGCTAATCACCGCTTCTGCTGCACTCTTGATCGGTTTTAAGCACGATGTGAGGCAGATGTAGGGAGAGAATGTACGTCGCGTGCAGTGACGAGGTGCACGAAAGGCGATTTAGCGCTACATGAGCTGCATGAGCAATTCTTCTATTTATGAGGGTCTAGGTACCCTCGGCCAAGACGTTCGCGGTTACGCCTCGCCCGAAGTGGCCGTGCTAGAGCGCGTCGCCAATCCTCATCCCGGCACGGCCTATCTGGCACGCTTTGTCGCGCCAGAGTTCACGAGCCTATGCCCAGTAACCGGGCAACCGGACTTTGCGCATCTGGTTATCGACTATGTGCCAAGCGACTGGTTGGTTGAGAGCAAAAGCTTGAAGTTATTTCTAACCAGCTTCCGCAACCATGGTGCCTTCCATGAGGATTGCACCGTGGCCATTGGCAAGCGCTTGGTCGAACTATTGGCCCCAACATGGTTGCGCATCGGTGGCTATTGGTACCCGCGCGGCGGCATTCCAATCGATGTATTCTATGCCACAGGGCCTGCCCCAGAAGGTGTGTGGATTCCAGATCAAGGTGTGCCGCCTTATCGTGGGCGTGGCTAAGTGACCAAAGTGCTCGACCCGCGCGAAGCCAATCACCCCCATTTCCGCTTGGAACTACAAGAAACGGCGCAGACCCGCGCGTGGGAGACCTTGGCACTTGCTGCGGCGATGATTGAGCCCGGAATGAATGATCTAGACGGCAAAGCGATTGTCGATCAGGCCATTATGGACAGTGGGGCTGAAAGGCTATGGCATGCCAGCCAAGTGCGCTTTGGCCCCAATACGCTTTTACCCTTTGGGGAAGCGCCAGCAACGCCGCACATCCTAGAGCCCAATGATATCTTCTTCCTTGATATTGGACCCTGTTATGATGGCCATGAGGGCGATGTGGGTTCAGGGTTCACTCTGGGCCAAGTCCCTGCCTACCAAAACTTGATTGATGATTCCAAAGCCGTGTTTGCGGCCGTGAAAGCCCATTGGGCAGAAACAGGCGCTAACGGCCCAGACCTTTACAACTTTGCCCTCGCCGAGGCTGCGCGACGCGGACGAACCCTAGCGCTTGAGGGGGCGTCAGGCCACCGGATTGGGGCTTTCCCACACCGCGTGCATCACAGCGGCAAACTCAAGGCCTTTGGCAAAACCCCCTCGCCTGCCTGTTGGATATTAGAAATCCATGTCGTCGATCACGCCTTGAAGGCCGGAGCCTTCTACGAAGACATGCTGTAGGGCCAAGCCGTGCTGGCAATTTCCACCGGAAATGTCGCCAGATTTCAGCCCAAGAGCGCATTTATCAAGACTTTGTTAACCATGCCAAGCCATCCCATACCAGTGCGAAACTAGAATTGGTTTTTGAACGCCCTGAGTCGGAGAAGCTGACGATGAATGCCCCAGAAGTCCTTGATGTTGCCCGCGACGCGATCTGGTTGACGATCGCCATGTCGGCACCGGTCATGCTGGTTGGCCTGGCTGTCGGGTTGGTGATTGGTCTTTTGCAGGCACTGACGCAAATTCAAGAACAGACCTTGGTGTTTGTGCCGAAAATCCTTGCGATTTTTGCGGCTCTCCTGCTGTTTTTGCCCCTAATGGGTGGGATGCTGGGGGAATTCATGACCCAGATGATGGCTAAAGTTGCTTCTGGCGGCGCGGGCTAACGGGCCCCGCAGATGGAACTCCTCCCACAAACGGTTTGGGTGATTGGCCTCGTTTTCGCACGGGTTGGCGCCTTGATGATGCTGGCACCAGGTATCGGCGACCAATTCGTGCCGACACGGGCGCGCCTGATGGTCGCTCTGTTTATTGCTTTCACTTTGGCACCCGTCGTCTCTAACAAGATCGGACCTCTTCCTTCTGATACGGCTGCGATGTTTCTGGCTATTGCTAAGGAAATTTTGATTGGTTTGTCGTTGGGCTTAACGACCCGCATTCTGTTTTCAGCGCTTGCCACAGCCGGCGCGATTGCGGGGATGCAAACAGGTCTGGGTATGGCTATGGCTTTTGACCCGTCACAACAGCAACAAGGTGCCGTCTTCGGGACCTTTTTAGCACTATTGGGTACCGCTCTGGTGTTTCAAAGCGATGTGCATCATTTGTTTATCTCGGGCGCGGCGAAGAGTTTCGACAATTTCTTGCCCGGTGGCCCCTTGCGCTTGGGCGATATGGCCCAATTCAGCTTGCGCGCTTTTAGCCAAGCCTTTTCCCTCGCCATCCAAATCACCGCGCCCTTGTTGCTGTTCGGGATTGTGATCAACGTGGCTTTGGGCATTATCAACCGCGTGGCACCCGCCATCCAAGTCTTCTTCATCGCCCAACCCGTGCAAGTTCTGTTGGGGATTATGCTGTTTGCGATCACCGCAGGCGCAGGCATGTTGGTCTGGCTAGAAGCCATTGCTACTGCCGGCCGGTCTTTGAATTGAGGCCGCCCGATGGAAGAAGATGAATCACAAAAGACCGAAGCCCCCAGTCAGTACAAACTGGATGAGGCGCGTAAGAAGGGCGATGTTCCCAAATCGCAAGACATCGCGACTCTTTTTGTCTTAACCGCAGGCATTGCGGTACTTCTGACCCTGGGCCTACACAGCGCCAAGGACCTCGCCCGTTATATGACCGTGTTTATCGAACGGCCTGAGCAATTTGCCGTCGATGGAGGCGCGCTCCAGCGCCTCAGTTTTGATGTTGGCTCTAAAATGGTGATCCTGTTGAGCGCCACGATCGGCGCGATTTGTATCGCGGGCCTTGCAGGCCATGTTGTTCAATCGGGCCTTTTGTTCACCGCCGAAAAAATGATCCCTAAGATCGATAAGATTTCCCCGATCGCAGGCTTTAAGCGACTCTTTGGGGCCGAGGCCCTCTTGACCTTCGCTAAGACAGTTTTGAAACTCATCGTCATTTGCTGGGTCGCTTACGCAATCTTGGCCCCTCATGCCCGGGAAATGCCAATCTTGGTGGCGATGGAGCCAGCAGCATTGATGCCCGTGTTGGTCAAAATCCTGCTTGAACTCTGCTTTGCCTTGATTGGCATCATCGCTGTCGCTTCGGTAGCGGACTATGCGATCCAACGCTTTTCGTGGATCAAGCGCAACCGCATGAGCAAGCAAGAACAAAAGGACGAGTATAAAAAGCTGGAAGGTGATCCGTTAATCAAAATGAAAGTGCGTCAGATTCGGATGCAACGCGGACGCAATCGTATGATGGCGAAAGTACCTGAGGCGACTGTCATTATCACCAACCCAACCCACTATGCCGTGGCCTTGCTCTATGTTGCCGGCGAAACGGCTGCGCCCATCTGTGTCGCCAAGGGTGTGGACAATTTGGCATTGAAAATTCGAGAAATTGCAACGGCTTCTGACGTGCCCATCATTGAAGACCCCCCACTGGCGCGTGCGCTTTACGCCAGTGTGGACCTTGAAGAGACAATTCCGGCCGAACATTATCAAGCTGTAGCGAAAATCATTGGAGTGATTTTGGGTGTAGCCGCGCGGCGCAAATCAGGTGATTCTCTCCAGAGTCGAGTCCAAAACGCCGCCTAGGTGAATCTTTGGACCGGTTTGGGGCAAAGAAGCATGGCTGGACTTTTGAAGATGTTTTCCCGGTCGGAGTCGCACGACTGGCTCGCAAGTACGGATGGCCCTGCCGCCCTCTTCACTCGGTCAGGGCGTTTTGTCGCCGCTAATTCTGCATTTGCCGCCCTATATCGCCCTGTCTCAATTGACCCTCTTCTTATGAGCCTTTTGGATCAGGCCTACGCCTTTCGTGCCTCGAAGGCGGTTCGCCGTGGCCTGACCTTAGACGAAACCCAAGGTGATATGCGGGTACGCGTCAGTGCGATTGGCGATCAAGCTTTGGTACGCTTGACCAGGGTTGAAACCACAGCACTGGATCAAGCGACAGCTAACGATGGCGCTACACTTACTTCACAAGCTGTATCGGCCGTTCAGACGACCTCCTCTCTCTTAACCGGCCTCGCCCGATTGATAGCGGAAGCCCCAGTCGGGTTTGCCCGGTTGGACCGTCGGGACGCGCGCCAAGCCGTCATTCAAGAAGCCAATCCTGCTTTCATCCGTATTGCCGGCGCTGGCAAAGGGGCTAAGCTCGCAGACTTGGTTGCCCCCGCCCATGCAGATGACTTGGACCGATTAGAAGTCGGCGGGCAACGCGCCATAGAGCTGGATATTGCGAACACGGGCGGCCAAACTTGCGAAGGCTGGCTGTTAGAAGACGAAAATGACGGAGCAGCGCTGCTGCTGGTCGACGTATCAACCCGTCGCGAGATGGAACATCGCCTCGCTCAGACCAGCAAAATGCAAGCTGTCGGACAGATTGCGGGCGGGGTTGCGCACGAACTCAATAATTTCCTCTTGGTGATCACCCTGAATTGTGACGCTTTGCTGGCACGCCATCCAGTCGGCGACCCGAGTTATGGCGAGTTGCAGAGCATCCAAAATACGAGCGCGCGGGCAGCGGAGCTTGTTAAGATGCTGCTGGCCTATGCTCGCAAACAGACTTTCCGCCGTGACGTCCTCGATGTCGGGGCCGTCCTGACAGAGTTTGCCGTCCTGATGCGGCAAGTCTTGGACGAACGGATCGTCTTTGAAATCACTCACGGCCGCGACCTCCCCAATGTGCGGGCCGATAAGCAACAATTAGAAACCGTGTTTATGAACCTCGTCACCAATGCACGCGACGCGGTCTTGATGTCTGGCAGGGGCAAGGGATCGGTGACCGTTCGTACCAAGCGCGCGACGACTCAGGATGTGCGCACAGCGCTCAAAGGCCTCAGCATTGCCGATATTGAGAATTGCGATTGGGCGATGATCTCGGTGACCGATACCGGCACGGGCATGAGCCAAGATATTGCGACGAAAATCTTCGAGCCCTTCTTCACCACAAAAGAGCAAGGCAAGGGCACGGGCATTGGTCTCGCCACGGTTTATGGCATCATCAAGCAATCCGATGGCTTCATCGCGCTCGACTCGGTTGAGAACGAAGGCACGACGTTCCACGTCTTCTTGCCGGCCACCACGGCTGATGAAGTCAGCGACGCGATGCCAGCTGCTCAAGCCCAAGTCGTCGAAGCCCGCCCGATGGATCTGGCAGGGCGCGGACGGATTTTGCTCGTTGAGGATGAAGAAGGTGTTCGCAATATCGCCACACGCCTACTGACCCAGCGCGGCTATCAGGTGACCTCGGCGGGGGATGGCGAAGAAGCCCTCGAAATTCTTGAGAATGACCCCAATAGCTTCGATCTCGTCTTGTCGGACGTCGTCATGCCGGGCTTGGATGGTCCGGGCCTCCTGAAAGCAGCCAAGCCCTATTTGGGCCACGCGCGTATCGTCTTCATGTCTGGCTATGCCGAACAGGACTTTGCACAGACTTTGGAAGATGAACGCTCCATATCCTTCTTGCCAAAACCATTTACGCTGGCACAATTGGCAGAACGAGTTAAAACAGAGCTCGCAGCGGCCTGATACGTCAAAATTGGACGCATGTATTTTAAAAAAGTAGATTATTCCCCTATGTTCCACTTGCGTTCTGAGAACAGATCGGATACAAAACCTTCATGACGTGACAAAGTCTGGTTTGCACACAGCTCTACTGAGCCCATTGTGCGGATGCAGGCGGGAATCGTGAAAAGGGGTTCAAAGATGGCTACTCAGGCTTCAAATGCAGCGCTTCGCTTGGTGGAAAAGAACGATATGGACAAAGAAAAAGCTCTCGAATCGGCCCTGTCTCAGATTGAGCGTGCCTTCGGCAAAGGCTCGATCATGCGCTTGGGCGAACAAGGCGCAGCGGTTGAGATTGAATCAGTTTCAACCGGTTCTCTCGGGCTTGATATCGCTTTGGGGATTGGCGGCCTGCCTCGCGGTCGCATCGTTGAAATTTACGGCCCTGAAAGCTCGGGTAAAACCACTTTGGCGCTACATTGTATCGCTGAAGCGCAGAAGAGTGGCGGTGTTTGTGCCTTCGTCGACGCCGAACATGCGCTTGACCCCATCTATGCCCGCAAACTTGGCGTGGATTTGAGCGATCTTTTGATCTCGCAGCCAGACACGGGCGAACAGGCGCTTGAAATCACCGACACCTTGGTACGCTCTGGCGCGGTCGACGTCTTGGTAATCGACTCGGTTGCAGCACTCACGCCTAAGGCTGAAATTGAAGGCGACATGGGCGACAGCCTGCCAGGTCTACAAGCCCGCTTGATGAGCCAGGCTTTGCGCAAATTGACAGGCTCAATCTCGCGCTCCAAGACTTTGGTGATCTTCATCAACCAGATCCGCATGAAAATCGGCGTGATGTTCGGCAACCCTGAAACCACAACAGGCGGCAATGCCCTGAAATTTTACGCTTCGGTTCGTTTGGACATTCGCCGCATTGGCCAGATCAAAGACAAAGAAGATGTGGTGGGCAATGTCACCCGCGTCAAAGTCGTCAAGAATAAAGTCGCCCCACCGTTCAAACAGGTTGAGTTCGACATTCTCTACGGCGAGGGTATCTCCAAGCAGGGTGAACTAATTGATCTGGGCGTGAAGGCCGGGATCGTTGAGAAATCTGGGTCTTGGTATTCTTATGACAGCACCCGGATTGGCCAAGGCAAGGACAATGCCCGCGCCTTCCTGAAGTCAAATCCTGAAATGGCCGCTGAGATTGAGCATAAAGTGCGCCAGAACGCTGGCATTCTCGCGGAAGTTTTGGCCGGTGAGCCCGTCTCCGAAGATGGCGAGATGGACGACATGTAGACGAGCCTGAAGGGCGCTTGTCGCGCTTCACCACCGCTTGCGAAAACGTGCGGGGCTTTTACGCCCACCAGCATGAAAACAGGACCAAGCCTTTCCGGTTTGGTCCTGTTGCTTTTTCGTCCATTTCGATTCAGCGCAAAAGACTAAACCGCCTTACGCACCACAATCATGTAATTCATGCTGGTGTCAGATCCCAAGGACCAACGGTCCATTAGAGGATTATAATTCACGCCGATTGGCTCATCGAGCGTCAGTCCAGCTTCCGGCTTGAGGGCCGCTTGGATCTCGGATGGTTTGACCAGCTTGTCGTAATCATGTGTGCCCGGTGGCAACCAGCGCAAAATCCGCTCTGCCCCAATAATGGCGAGAGCGAGCGCTTTGGGCGTACGATTGATGGTGGCAACAAACATCAGGCCACCTGGTGCCACCAATTGCGCAGTATTCTTTAGAAAAGCTGCTGCATCAGCCACATGCTCCACCACTTCCATATTGAGCACAATGTCAAATGGGCCTTCGCCTGAAGCTAACAAGCCCTCAGCCGTGCCATGGCGATAGTCGATTTCAAGGCCGGTTTGTGCTGCATGCGTCATAGCCGTCTTGATATTAGGCTCGGTCGCATCCACTCCAGTGACCTTGGCACCAAGGCGTGTCATCGGCTCGCTCAACAGCCCACCACCGCAGCCAATGTCCAGCAGTTTCAGACCCTTGAGAGGCAAGTCAGCACCAGGCTTCAGGCCGAAATGGGCTTCAGCTGTCTCGCGAATAAAGCGCAACCGGGTGGGGTTGAATTTATGCAGAGGGCGGAACTTGCCATAGGGGTTCCACCAGTCTTCAGCCATGGCCGCAAACTTGGCCACTTCTGCCGGATCGATCGAAGGCGAGCGTGGCGGCATCTCCATCGTCGCGTCTTGGGTGGCTCTAGGCATCGGGTTCAACTCACCTGTGTGACAGTTTGCAACATGCAAAAGGATTGACCTAAAGACTTCATAGAGCGATGAGCGCGCGCGTCGAGAGCCATCGTCTGTTTGTAACAGCAGATTTCTGCGTCTAATGGCATAGCTGAGGAGCAAAGAAGCATGTCGCGTCTGGTGATGAAGTTTGGTGGAACCTCTGTGGGAGACGTCGAACGTATCCGCCGCGTTGCGCGCTTGGTGAGTGCTGAGCGTCAAGCAGGGCACGGGATTGCCGTGGTGGTTTCGGCCATGTCGGGTGAGACCAATCGCTTGGTTGAACTTTCGCGCCAAGCCGGCGAAGGCCTGCCACCAGAATTATTCGACGATGAATATGATGTGGTGGTCGCTACGGGCGAGCAAGTCACAACGGGCCTATTGGCGCTGGCCCTGCGCAGCATGGGAATTCCCGCCCGTTCATGGCAGGGCTGGCAAATCCGCGTCGCGTCCAGCTCCGCCCATGGCTCTGCCCGTATTTCTGATATTGATGCCGATGAAGTCGCCTCTGCCATTGATGCCGGCGAAGTGGCCGTGATCCCAGGCTTCCAAGGCGTGACCGAAGAAGACCGCATCACGACTCTGGGTCGGGGCGGGTCAGACACCTCTGCCGTGGCTGTAGCAGCCGCGCTGAAGGCAGAGCGCTGCGATATTTATACCGATGTGGACGGCGTCTACACGACCGACCCCCGCATGGTGCCCAAGGCCCAACGCCTTGAAAAAATCTCCTATGAGGAAATGCTCGAAATGGCCTCGCTCGGGGCGAAAGTCTTGCAAACTCGTTCGGTAGAATTGGCCATGGCCAAACGTGTGCCCGTACGCGTGTTGTCGAGTTTTGTTGAACCCGGTGAGCCAAACCCTGGAACTTTGGTCTGTGATGAGGATGAAATTGTGGAAAAGCAAATCGTGTCGGGCATCGCCTATTCGCGCGACGAAGCCAAAGTGTCGCTGAAAGCTTTGCAGGATCACCCAGGCGTTGCCGCCGATATCTTTGGTCGCTTGGCCGAAGCCAACATCAACGTGGACATGATCGTCCAAGCCCCTTCCCGCACTGAAGGGGCGGTCAATATGACCTTTACCGTGCCAGAGCGGGAAGCCGATCGCGCCATGGCGCTGATGAGTGCCGCACAAGAGCAAATTGGCTTTGAGCAGGTTGAGGTCAAAAAAGACGTCTCAAAAGTCTCCGTGATTGGCGTCGGCATGCGTTCGCACGTGGGTGTTGCACGCATCATGTTTGATGCCCTTTCAAAGAAGGGGATCAATATTGAGAACATCGCCACATCGGAGATCAAAATCTCGGTTCTGATCGACAGCTCCTACACGGAATTGGCGGTACGGGCGCTGCATACGGCCTATGGGCTCGACGCTGCCTAAGTTTTGTGCAGCTTGCGGCAAAAAATGCTGTCGCTTTGAAGGACAGTTTATCCCTTCTCTTGTATGAGGAAGGCGACTTATGGTGTGGTCCTGCGTGTGCGGGGTGCCACACCGCACCGTTTCGAGGAAGTGAATGAGCCCTGTTTCTTCTGGCAATGCGGGGGGGTCACGCGTTCTATTGCGTCGCCTACGCGATGTCATGGTACAGGACGTCGACACCCAGACCCGCTTAGACCGGATCGTCGCGCAAATCGGCACGACGATGGTAGCAGACGTGTGCTCAATTTACCTTCGGCGCTCCGACGGATCATTAGAATTATTCGCGACTGAGGGGCTCTCGCGAGACGCAATCCACCGCACACGGATGAAGGCTGGTGAAGGCCTTGTTGGCCTCGTGGCGGAAGGGGTCGAGCCGATTAGTTTGGCGGATGCTCCGAAACACCCCCGCTTTTCCTATCGCCCGGAAACAGGGGAAGACCCGTTTCAATCCTTCATGGGTGTGCCCGTCTTGCGCAGCGGCCGGGTTGTCGGGGTGTTGGTGGTGCAGAACCGCTATGCCCGCACCTATGAAGATGACGAAATCGAAGCGCTGCAACTGATTGCCACTGTGCTGGCTGAAATCGTGTCGGTGGAAGACCTTACCGGAGCGCTTTCAGAGTTTCAGATCAAACCGACGACGCCTGAAACACTCAAGGGCAAAGCCTATTCACGTGGGCTTGCTTCGGGGCAAGCGCTGTTACACGATCCCGATGTAGAGCCGACGCGCTATCTGTCTGACGATCCCGTGGCCGAGGAACAACGCCTTGATGAAGCCTTGGCCAAATTGCGGTCGGGCCTTGAAGCGCTTTTGGCGGGGGATGTGCAGACTTTGGGCGGTACCTCGTTTGAAGTGCTCGAAACCTTTCACCTGCTCAGCCAAGATCGTTCGTGGGAGAGACGGCTGCGCGATGGGGTGAAAAACGGCCTGACGGCAGAAGCCTCGGTCGAACAAGTTCGTTCCGAACACCGCGCGCGCATGACCAGCGCCAAGGACGGCTATATTCGCGACCGCCTGCACGATTTGGAAGAGCTGGATAACCGCCTGCTGCGCTATTTGTCGGGTGATGCCGGTGACCGAAAGGAAGCGCCGGAGGATTCTATTCTGGTGGCCCGCGACATTGGTCCTGCCGAGCTTCTCGAATATGGGCGTGGGCGCATCAAGGCCATTTTGCTGGAAGAAGGCTCCCCCTCCTCCCATGCGGCCATCGTGGCCAAGGCGATGGGGGTTCCAATGTTGGGCCAACTGCCCAATTTGCTCTCGCGGGTTGAGGCCGGCGACACGATCATTGTCGATGGCAATGAAGCGCAAGCTTATTTGCGGCCCGATAGAATGGTGTCGCAGGCGCTGCATAGTCGATTTGAAGCCCAAAGCGCAGAACAGGAATTGTTTGCTTCCACGAAGGATTTGCCTAGCAAAACCCGTGATGGCCAAACCATCCAATTGTTGCTGAATGCGGGCCTCGCCATAGATCTAGAGCAATTGGAAACCACCGGGGCCAGCGGCGTTGGTCTCTATCGCACCGAATTCCAATTTATGATCGCGGACTCTTTGCCCCGTCTTGATGCACAGACCGCCCTTTACACCGAAGCGCTCGACCTCGCCCAAGGTCGGCCCGTGACCTTTCGGACGCTGGACCTCGGTGGCGACAAAGTCGCGGCCTATATGCCGACCGAGCGGGAAGAAAACCCCGCCATGGGCTGGCGCGCTGTCCGCATGGGCCTCGATCGTCCTGGTCTGTCGCGCTACCAATTGCGGGCGCTCGTTCGCGCTGCCGAAGGCCGCCTATTGCGCGTGATGTTTCCACTCGTGGCTGTGGTGGATGAGTTCCATCGCGCCCGTGAGCTCCTCGAGAAAGAATTGGCTTGGGCGCGTGCTAATGGTCGCCTAGGCCCAACGCGGGTAGAGACGGGTGCGATGATTGAGGCTCCGGCTTTGGCTTGGGACACTGCCTCGATTGCCGAGCATGCTGACTTCCTATCGATCGGCACTAACGATTTGATGCAATTCTTCTTTGCTGCTGACCGCGGCACCGCCAAAGTGGCCGATCGCTATGATATTCTATCTCGTCCAGCGCTCACCTTTTTAAAGCATATTCGCGACAGCGCGGGGCAAACTCCGATCTCGATTTGCGGCGAACATGCCGGTCGCCCCCTCGAAGCCATGGCGATGATCGGCCTAGGCTTTACAAGGCTTTCCATGCCTGCTGGGGGAATCGGGCCGGTAAAAAGAATGCTGATGTCCCTTGATGGGGAAGATTTCTCCAAAACCTTGACGTCTTTGTTGCGTAAAGGTGACGTGCACCTTCGCAATGCACTGAAAGACTATGCAAAAGCACACAGCGTTGTAGTAAATTGACACGAAATAACGCTAAGAGTTTTTAAACCAAATGGCCGCACTGTGGTATGGCCTAAGATTAAGGATTGACACGATGAGTCCGGCAGAGGCCGCACGCACGTTAGACGCAGCCAAAGCGCTCCATTCGGGGCGTGGACATTTGCGTCTGGTGGGCTCAGTCGATAATCCTGATGCGGACGGTCCAGGGGCTCGTTTGCAAGCCGCTCGCCGCGATCAAGAATTGTCCATCCATCAAGTTGCCGCCGCCCTCAAGCTAAAGCCAGAGCAGGTCGCCGCGATTGAATCCATGCAATTCCAGAAGTTGCCCGGACTTGGCTATGCCCTTGGTTATGTGCGCGCTTA
Organism: Aquidulcibacter sp.; assembly: GCF_049239865.1. Classification (NCBI taxonomy): domain Bacteria; kingdom Pseudomonadati; phylum Pseudomonadota; class Alphaproteobacteria; order Caulobacterales; family Caulobacteraceae; genus Aquidulcibacter; species Aquidulcibacter sp. The sequence continues at coordinate 132,751 of NZ_JBMLTR010000219.1, read as the reverse complement.
TGGAGAGCTGTTAGGCCTTGTCGATTGCGACGGCCTTGTCAGCGAATTCCGCGACGCGTGGGAGCCTGTGCAGCGCCGCCGCGAATCCGAGATTGCTACGCAGCCGTCCAAATTTGTTGCGCCTGCCGGTGCGGTTGTGGCGCTCGCGCTATTGGGTTGGCTAATTGTGTGGGCCAGCTTGCACGCGATTAAGCCTCAGCCCGTGGACGTGGTTGCGCCACCTGATGAGAAGATCAAGGCATGGGCCGAAGCCCAGCCGAAGGGCCCGGTACAAGCCACGGCCGATGTACAACCGCTTTCAACCCTGAAAGCTTTGCAAGATGTGCGCGTGACATTGCGCGGCGAGGACGGTGCCCTAGTCACCGATCGGATCCTTCGCAAGGACGAAAGCATTTCTACCGATGGCTTGGGGCGCTGGTTCGTCTCCTCACCCTTTGGCGGCGTGCTAGAAGCCAGTGGCTATGGCCAGACGGTCGTGATTGGTGAAGCCGGCAAGAAAGTTGTCAATTGGCGCGTGCCTGATTTTGAAGCGATTGCGACTGCAAAATCAAAAGCTGAAGCCGAAGCAGCTGCCGCTTTGGCTGCGGAAGAAGCTGCAAAGCTAGCCGCGCAACAGGCTAAGGATCAGCCAGCGGCAACCCAATCTGTGGCCCCAAATGGGGCAAGCCCTGTTACCACCGCGCCTGGTCCAGCTGTAACAGCTACTGCCACACCAGCGACGGCATCACCTGCACCAGCCAAAGCCACCAGCCCTGCCGCCCAATAGGGTGCCGCACAGGCACGTGACTGGAACTTCTATCAAAGCCGTCCTATAGTTTTCTGTACGCTTTGGCGTGTGGTTGACGGTCTGGCCTGTCTGATGGTTCCAATCCCAACAGCTGGCCGGCTAGCTTCATGCTGAACGAGCCCTGATAAACTGCGAGAAACAAGAGGTTACGACGTGGCGACTGGTCTGGAACATATCCGCCCTTGGCGCACCATTGTGCGGCGCAAGTCACGCCAGATCATGGTGGGTAAAGTGGCCGTCGGTGGCGATGCGCCAATCAGCGTGCAGACCATGACCAATACGCCAACGCCAGATGCTGGGGCGACAATCGACCAAATCCGCCGTTGTGAAGAAGTCGGTGTCGACATTATCCGCGTCTCTTGTCCCGACGTTGAGTCTACCGCTGCGCTCAAAACCATTGTGCGTGCAGCACAGGTGCCGATCGTGGCGGATATCCACTTTCACTATAAGCGCGCGATTGAAGCCGCTGAAGCAGGCGCTGCCTGTTTGCGCATTAATCCCGGCAATATTGGCTCAGCCGAACGGGTGCGCGAAGTGGTCAGTGCCGCCCGCAACAATGGCTGCTCAATCCGCATTGGCGTGAATGCCGGTTCGCTTGAGGCTGATTTGCTCGAAAAATATGGTGAGCCTTGCCCAGAGGCCATGGTGGAAAGCGCGCTAGACCATGCACGCATTCTGCAAGACCTCGACTTTCATGAATTCAAAATCTCGGTCAAAGCCTCGGATACCTTCCTGACGGTTGCGGCCTATCAAGCCTTGTCTGAAGCGATTGATTGCCCACTGCACCTAGGCGTTACCGAAGCGGGGGCAGCGCGCTCGGGCACCGTGAAGTCGTCCATTGGCATTGGCTCGCTCCTCTGGGCTGGGATTGGTGACACGATCCGCGTGTCCTTGTCGGCAGAGCCCGAAGAGGAAGTGCGCGTCGGCTATGATATTCTCAAGAGCCTCGGCCTGCGCACGCGCGGCGTGAACATCATCGCGTGCCCATCTTGTGCCCGCCAAGGCTTTGACGTCATCCGCACGGTGGAGGCTTTGGAAAGCCGACTGTCGCATGTTTCCGAGCCAATCTCGCTGTCGATCATTGGCTGTGTGGTCAATGGCCCCGGTGAAGCGCTTTATACAGATCTGGGCTTTACCGGTGGCGGCAAGGGTGCGGGCATGATCTATATGGCCGGCAAAGCGCACCATAAACTCTCCAACGATGGCATGATTGACCATATTGTGGAGTTGGTGGAAGCCAAAGCCGAAGAGATGCGCGCGGCGAAAGCGGAAGAAGAGCTCGCTGCCGCGACTTAATTGAAAAAGGGCCTGAACTTCAGGAACAGGCCCTCATCAATCGGTTTAGACTTAGTACAAGGTCGCCAGTGCCTTGCCGTCATAATCCATCAGATCATCGGTACGGCCTTCTTTGACCTTCTTGGCCCATTCGGGATCTTGCAATAAAGCCCGCCCAATAGCCACCATGTCATACTCGCCCTTTTCTAAGCGGCGGACGACGTCATCGAGTGGCGCTTTGGCAGAGCCCTCTCCGCGGAAAGAACCCGCAAAATCGCTCGACAAGCCAATAGAACCAACGGTGATGGTTGGCACACCGGTGACTTTCTTAGTCCAGCCCGCACAATTGAGGCCATTTTCGCCATCGACATCGGGGAATTCTGCTTCCCAAACGCGGCGCTGCGAGCAATGCAGCATATCAACCCCGGCGGCCACGATGGGGGCTAAGAAGGCTTCAAGCTCTTGGGGCGTATGGGCCAATTTGATCGTGTAATCTTGCTGTTTCCATTGCGAAAAGCGCAAGATGATCGGCATATCTGGCCCCACTTGCTTGCGGCACTCGGCAACGATTTCAGCGGCAAAGGTCGCCCGTTCGGGCAAAGAGCCACCATAACGGTCAGTACGCGCGTTCATCACATCCCAAAAGAATTCGTCGATCAAATAGCCATGCGCACCATGGATTTCGATGGCATCAAAGCCCAGTTTAGCCGCGTCGCCTGCGGCACGCGCATAGGCCTGCACCATATCCCAGACTTCTTCAGTGGTCGGCACTGGCAGAACGGACTTGCCTGTGTGGGTGAGGCCCGAGGGGCTGTCGGTTGGCGCGTCGGGATAATGGCCTGTGCCGGGCTTGCGCATCATGCCCTGGTGCCAAATTTGCGGCGCAATCTTACCACCTTGTGCGTGGACATCTTCAACGACCTTTGCCCAGCCGGACAAAGCGTCTGCGCCATGAAAACGAGGCACATTGGCGTCGTTAGAGGCACCCTTGCGGTCTGTGACAGTGCCTTCGGTGATCAGGAGGCCAACATCTGCTGCCGCCCGGCGCGCATAATAATCGGCGACATTCTGCCCTGGCACGCCATTGGGCGAGAAGGAACGCGTCATGGGTGCCATCGCGATACGGTTGGGGATCGTCACACCGCGAATGGTGAGGGGCTGAAACAAAGCAGACACGTCGGTCATAGTCACTCCTGAGCACTTACATTACACGGCTTTTGTATCGGCTTGCCGCTTCGAATTAGGGGTTACGATGAAGTGGCGGTTAGGTCTAGACATCTAAGACCGCGCCATCGCAAATTGCCTGATAAGCAGCGCTAAACCGCCCCTCCCCGACTGGTGGGTGCATGTCTATCCCAGCCAAAAGGCGCAAGGGCGCACGAGACCCTTTGCGAGCTGACACCAGCACCCGCTTAGCCGGATCGCCCGCGCGTGGACGGACCGGGCAAACCCCAATGTCGCCAGCTTTGCCGCGAAGTGCTGCCAGAATATCCGGCAGACGGTCTGCTCGATGGATCATCAAGAACCGGCCTTTCGGCTTTGCCATGGCCAGCATGCCCTTGATCCAGGCATCGAGGGGTGCACCTAATATGTAGGCCGCTTGGCGCGACGCATCGGGGTCACGGATCGCTTGATCATCATCGAAATAAGGCGGATTGGAAAACACGAGGTCAAATTGGCTGATTAGGCCCTCGTCCGGGGCTAGAACGTCGCCTAACACAAACTTCACGGCCCCTTGCACGTGATTACGTCCAGCATTTGCGACAGCGAGCGACCAAGCCGCCGCGTCTTTCTCAAGCCCCGTCAACTCCTGCGTCGAATCGGCGCGCAACGATGCGAGGCTCAGCAGCGCCGTACCTACCCCACAACCTGCTTCGAGTGCCTTCCGGGCTGGAATTGCAGCGGCCGCCGCGGCCAAGAGAACAGCATCCGTACCCGCGCGATAACCCTTGCTGGGTTGCTCTATGGTCAAAGCTCCCTTCAGGAATATATCATGAGTTGTTTCGATCATACGAGCGTCCGAATATGTATCCAAAATACGTTTGCAGTCGCTTGGTTGAGACGGTAAATCTGGTCTCTGTCAACTAAACTGTTTTGAACGCCAAGGTTGGAAGCAGCGCATGCTTGACCCAAGCCCCCTCAAGAGGGCATGGAAATAAAAGACTTATAAGGAACAAGCTGTCGTGAATGTGACCACCCGCCCAGTTGATGCCGTGTCGGTTAATCCGACCGAAGCGCTCGCGGCCGTGTTGGCACCAGAATTGGCTGCGACTGAAGCTGAAATCGCAGCACGGATGGACAGCCCTGTTGGTCTTATCCCAGATGTGGCCCACCATTTGGTTGATGCCGGTGGTAAACGTCTGCGGCCCCTTCTCACTTTGGCTGCAGCGAGTGCTTGCGGCGGCGGCGGAGAGCCTGCGGTTAAGCTCGCAACGGCTGTTGAGTTCATTCACACAGCTACCTTGCTGCATGATGATGTGGTCGACGGCTCCTCGCTGCGGCGCGGCAAGCGCGCGGCCAATCTGATTTGGGGCGATAAGGCCAGCGTTCTGGTTGGCGACTTCTTGTTCGCGCGCGCTTTCAATCTGATGGTTGAGACGGGTTCTTTGCGCGTGCTGGACATTCTGGCCAAGGCAGCCAGCACGATTGCCGAGGGGGAAGTCTTGCAACTTGCCACCACCAACCGCGGCGAAGCCAGCCGTGAGCGCTATTATCAAGTAATCGAAGCCAAGACCGCTGCCTTGTTTGCTGCAGCTTGTGAGGCCGGTGCGATCACCGCAGGCGCTCCCGATGAGATGGTAGATGCACTCGCAACTTTCGGCCTTAAGCTGGGCCTTGCCTTCCAATTGGTCGATGACGCGTTGGATTATGGTGGCCTGACCCAAAGCCTGGGTAAGAATACCGGCGATGACTTCCGCGAAGGCAAAGCGACCCTCCCCTTGATCATTGCGTTAGAGCGCGCCCAGGGCGAAGAGCGTTTGTTCTGGCAACGGGTTCTGGCGCGCAAGCACCAGGATGAAGATCTAGCTTTTGCTATCCAGACGATGCGCTTGCGCGGGGCCGTAGAAGCCACGTTAGATGAAGCCCGTGGCCATATTACCGAAGCGAAGGTGGCCCTCGCCCGCTTGCCCGAAGGGGTCATCCCAGCGCTTTTGGCCAATCTTGCAGATTATGTCGTCGCACGCTTGAACTAATGGTCGAGGACGGCAGCCCTTGGAAGAAATGGCTGGCTGAAATTCGAGCCGCCATGCCCATCAGCTTTGAAGCCATAGTCGCCATTCTCGTCCTGATCATGGTCCTTACGGTGATGCTGATTGAAAGCATTCAAGAGCCGAACAAAGAGGTTTGTCACCGCACTCGAGGCTGCGACAGTCCTTTGCCGTCCAAGGCCAATCCAGCTTCTGATTTCTGACAACAAAAAGGGCGGGACCATTCAGTCCCGCCCTTCTTTATTTGGGTCAAGGCCAGAGTGCTTACTCGGCTGGTTTGACGTCCGTCTTGGGGGCGACCTTGCGGGTCCTCCACAAGGAATAGCCAATCGAGCCACCCAACAGAACCAAGGTGGCAATCAGCGACCAATGTGGTTCCATGTAAGGTACCATCTTCAGTTCCTTCGACAGACCGAAGTTCCAGATGATCTTACAGCCGATCAAAACCAGCACCAGCGACAGGCCATATTTCAGATACTTGAAGCGTTCGACCGCTTCAGCCAACATGAAATACATCGAGCGCAGCCCCAAGATCGCGAAGATATTGGAGGTGTAGACGATGAACGGGTCACGGGTGACGGCGAAGATCGCAGGCACGCTGTCGACGGCAAAAATGATGTCGACGATTTCAACCATCATCAAGGCCAAGAACAAAGGCGTGGCCCAGAGAACCAGTTTGCCTGAACCATCTGGATGCGGCTTTTTGACGAAGAAGTTGTGGTTTTCAATCGTCTCAGTCACGCGCATGCGCTTCTTGATGAACTTCAAAACAGGATTGTCTTCGAGCTTCATCTCATGATCGCCACCGAAAAGCATTTTATATCCGGTAAAGATCAAGAAGGCGGCGAAGATATAGAGCACCCAGGTGAATTCATTCACCACGGCAGAACCCAAGCTGATGAAGATCGCCCGGAACACGATGGCACCGATGATACCCCAGAACAGCACACGGTGCTGATATTCGCGCGGTACGGCAAAGAAGGTGAAGATCATGCCGATGACGAAAATATTATCAAAGGCCAAGGCTGTTTCCAGCAAATAGCCAGTGAAATATTGGATCACTGCTTGTTGGTTGAGATTATCCGGGCTGTTGTAATATTTTGGATCGGGCTCGTAGACAAAATAGACATAAGCCCCGAACGCGACAGCAAGGCTGGCGAAAGCGGCCCACATTTTGGCAGATTTCGAAGCCGAAACCACCCCGTCCTTATTGTTGATGACCCCAAGGTCAAGCCACAACAAGAAACCGATGAACGACAAAAAGGCGAGCCACAGCCAAATCGGCTGGCCCGCGTAAACGGCGGTTAAAAAAGGCAAGGCATCCATTGGCCCCGGTCCCCTCATCTTGGCTGCGTCTTCCGCGAGAACAATCAATCCGACATCACGATCAACGCCTTGATCGCCAGAGGGGCCCGGACTGCGGTAGTGGGCTGCATATGGGGCTCTGACCCAGATGCACAAGGCACTTAGATGTGAATTCACCGCATAGGCGCTTCACAAGGCCGTGAAGGACCTTGCGCCAGAAAGTACGTTTCCTAAGGCAAGCAAAATCAGGCGGTCGTAACTGCCTCTTGGCCGTGCTCGGCTAGAAAGCGCTCAGCTTCCAAAGCAGCCATGCAGCCCAGACCTGCCGCGGTGACGGCTTGCCGATAGGTTTCATCCGCCACATCGCCTGCAGCAAACACGCCAGCCACATTGGTTCGCGTGGTGCCGGGCTCTACGATAATATAGCCATTATCGCGCATGGCGACTTTGCCGACAAACAAATCTGTCGAAGGCTTATGACCGATGGCAACAAACACCCCATGAGCTGGCAAGTCTGAAAGCACGCCGGTCTTTAGGTTCTTCAGGCGCACACCGGTCACCGATTTGGGCTCAGGATCGGACAGGATTTCTTCCACCGCACTATCCCAAACTACTTCGATTTTGGGATGGGCGAACAAGCGGTCTTGCAGGATACGCTCAGCCCGCAATTCGTCACGGCGATGCACCAGCGTCACTTTGCTGGCAAAATTTGTCAGGAACAGCGCTTCTTCAACTGCGGTATTGCCGCCGCCGATGACCACCACTTCCTTGCCGCGATAGAAAAAGCCGTCGCAGGTAGCGCACGCCGAGACGCCAAAGCCACACAAGCCCTGTTCTTCGGGCAGGCCCAGCCATTTGGCTTGCGCGCCGGTCGCAATGATCAACGTATCGCCGGTATAGACTTGGCCTCCATCGCCAATCGCCTTGAAGGGGCGGCTGGTCAGATCGACTTCCATGATCCAATCGGAAATGATCTGAGTGCCAACATGCTCAGCTTGCGCGCGCATTTGCTCCATCAGCCAGGGCCCTTGGATAACGTCCGCAAAGCCCGGATAATTTTCGACCTCAGTCGTAATCGTCAGCTGCCCGCCGGGTTGGGGTCCTTCGACCAGCACAGGCTGGCGCATGGCACGGGCGGCATAGATGGCGGCTGTATAGCCGGCAGGCCCAGAACCAATGATGAGGACGGGGGCGTGGCGAGTTTCTGACATAAGGGGCTCCTTGAGCACACCTATCTAGTGATTCCCCTCAGGAATAAGAAGAGCCCTTCAGTCCATAGAGCGCCCAGAAAAGCAAAAGCCCCCCAGCTTTCGCTGGAGGGCTTTACAACACTGGCCAAAAGATTGCTTATCTCTTCTTGGCCAATGGCCCTTGGTAGGGTCTTAATACGGATGCCGAGACAGAGCCGCCACAATCGAAGTGTAGTCCGCTAACGCCCCTAAGTCAAAGGGGGAAGACCAAGGCCGTAGAGCACGCAATTGCTTATGGCCTTCATATGTGTGTCAGAAAGCTTGCCCATTTGGTAAATCCTCTTGCCATTTAAGTCTTTGCCCAAGCGCAATAAATCCAACCGATAAAGGCCTACAGCGCAGATCATATCACCTTTTACCCAGCGGGGGATATTTCCCCAGGGTTCAGGCAGTGGGAACGGGACGTCTAATCTGTAATGATAGCCCTGAGTTGGATCTGGCACACTGGTGCTGAGCGGCACAATGGTACAGAGCCCCACCCGAGCCTGAATGGGCGGCGACATAACAACGCAAAGTCTTCGCTTGACCATTTCTGGTTTCCGAAAACCTTGATCAAAGTCCGCGGTAACAATTGTTCCCCGCTTTGGGTGGTATGCTAAGGCCAAAATTATCTCTACATCATTGATTGTAATAATATTTGATTTTTTGTTACGATGATTACTATTCCAGCCTGTGGCGCGTTGATCTGAACCCAAAACTAGGAAGAACATGCCAAGTAAGAGAATTCTCCGGCCTCGAGCTCTTCGCAGCGACGCCATCTCGCACCATGCAACCCATTAGTAACCAATGCATGACTAAGTCAAGATCAACAGGATTAAGTTTGAGCCAATCGCTCCAATTGAAACGGAAGAGCTGTATCAGCGCCGCGCCCGAAAGAAGTTGCGGAGAATCTCAGAGCACGGCTCGGCTAAGATGCCCGACGTGACTTTTGGGCGCCAATGGCAAGTTTTTTGCTCAAAAAAGCGCACGCCGTGCTCCACCGCCCCGCCCTTTGCGTCGGAAGCGCCATAGACCAAGCGGGCAATACGGGCATGACTGATCGCCCCAGCACACATAGTACAAGGCTCAAGCGTCACATACAGGGTCAAGTCTGGGGCTAAGCGATAATTAGAAAGGGCAATGCCTGTCCGCCTCAACGCCAAAATCTCTGCATGGCCCGAGGGATCATGCAAAGTGATCGGTTCATTATGAGCCTCAGCCACCAGTGTTTGGGTTTTGCTGTCGACGACAAGTGCACCAATGGGGGCTTCGCCCAGACGGGCCGCCCGCTCCGCCAGCTCTAAAGCCCGCCCCATCCAATAGGCATCGTTCGCCTGATCCAGTTCCTCTGACATGAGGCTTTGTTAGCCGGTTCGGCTGCGTGAAGCCAGCTTTAGCGTCGGCAGCTGGCTACGGGGCCTGGAGGCACCATGCGGATATAGTTGCCACGCCGAACACTGTGGGCGGTCACCTCTTCGCACCGACCTGGTTTGCGGCGCACCCAATGACCATCGACACAGACTTGCCCCGTGCGGCTGCCATAGCAACGCGGCTCGATGAAACGCCAATTGCCGTCTGCGGGCATATTGAGCGTATAGCCATAACCATAGGCTGGCCCCTCCATCCCATTCCAGGCAAAATTGACGTCGGTTTCAGCCGGATAGCCGGAAGGGGTTGTACGGCTACGGTTTGAATTGTGTCGATTTTGTTCCTGATAGCTTGAAGATTCGTCTTGGCTTGGGATGGGCGCCGCTACATTGGCAGCATCCATCGGGCGGCGATAAGCCCCTGCTTCTGCCGAAACACTTGCTAAAACTACCAGCCCACCAAAGGCTAAAACCAAATTCAATCGCTTGTTACGCGCCACTTACTTGCTCCAACAACTTTATTTCGCCGGCGCAACAAAGCGTAAAGCTGCGGAAGAAGCACGCGGGTTCGTCCCTGCGGGGTAGCAGCGCAGGCATTTCCCCAATCCCGTGGGGCCAGTAACACCAAGATTTTACTTGACGTGTGCGTAAACGTAAGCCAAATGCGACTCCAAGGTCACCTCTGGAGGTCTTTTATGTCTGATCAAGCCGAGAAAAACAGGGTTTGGACGATTGGCGAGTTATCGCGTGAATTTGGTGCCACAGCGCGCGCCCTGCGCTTCTATGAAGATAAGGGTCTGCTTAGCCCGGCACGTGATGGCCTCAACAGACATTATTCGGTGCGTGACCGAGCCCGCCTCAAGCTAATTTTACGCGGCAAGCGGGTCGGGTTTTCCCTGTCGGAAATCCGCGAAATGATCGACCTCTATGATTTGGGCGACAATCAACGCACCCAGATGCAGCGCACGCATGACAAATATATCAAGCAAATTGAGCTTTTGAAGCGTCAGCGTGAAGACATTGTTGGTTCGATCGAGACCTTAGAAAATGGTGTTCAATGGCTCAATGAGCAATTGGCGAAAGCTCCAGCCGATCTCGCTGTTGCCGGAGCTTCGGCCTATGATGCGGTCGCGCGCGCCCGTCTCGATGGTGAAGACATCTCCTATCTCAACGAAAAAGCGTCTTAAAAAAAGCCAAGGCAAGGCCTGCTCAGGGCCCTTCAACATACAATACTGCGACAAAAACAAGGTTTGGCCAGCGGCTGGATGGGTTTGTTTTAACAAGCCCCCAGCCGCTAACGGCCACTAAGGGAGACACATTATGGGCTATCAAGCACCAATTCGCGACATGAAGTTTCTGTTTGATGATGTATTAAAGCTCGACCGCTTCTCAAACCTCGAAGGTTTTGCGGACGCGCCAAAGGATGTGCGCGACCAAATCCTCGAAGAAGGCGCAAAATTCTGCGAGAATGTCTTGGCACCGCTGAATTCGGTTGGCGACAAGCAAGGCTGCAAACTGAACCCAGACAATACAGTCACGGTTCCAGACGGCTTCACCGAGGCCTATCATGCGCTGGTTGAGGCGGGGTGGCCGCTGTTGAGCGCTGACCCAAACTATGGCGGCCAAGGCCTGCCCCATGTTGTGAACATGGCCTATAGCGAAATGACCTCGTCGGCCAATATGGCCTTTGGCATGTATCCGGGCCTGACCCATGGCTGCTATTCGGCGATCCATGAAGGCGGTACAGACGAACAAAAAGACCTCTATCTGCCAAAGCTCGCCAGCGGCGAATGGGCAGGCACGATGAATTTGACCGAGCCGCATTGCGGCACGGACTTAGGCCTATTGCGCACCAAAGCCGTCCCCCAAGCTGACGGTACCTACAAGATTTCTGGCCAAAAAATCTGGATTTCGGGTGGCGAACATTCGATGACAGACAATCACATCCATTTGGTCCTCGCCCGCATCGAAGGCGCGCCAGCTGGGGTGAAAGGCATTTCGCTTTTCATCGTGCCAAAGTTCATCGTCCATAAGGATGGCAGCTTGGGTGAGCGCAATACCGTTACCTGCGTCGGTCTCGAGGAAAAAATGGGCATTCACGGCAATGCCACTTGCGTCATGCAATATGAAGAAGCGACGGGCTATTTGATTGGCGAGCCCAATAAAGGCCTGTCCATCATGTTCGTGATGATGAATGAGGCCCGCCTCGGTGTCGGCCTGCAAGGCATGGCAGTGGGTGAATCGGCTTATCAAGCCGCCCTCTCCTTTGCCAAGGATCGCCGCCAAGGCCGCAGCTTGACCGGCCCGAAAGAGCCGGACCAGCCCGCCGACAACATTCTGGTTCACCCAGATGTCCGCCGCATGCTGATGGACATTAAGGCCCACACCGAAGGCGGTCGCGCCTTCCTGTATTGGACCGCACTCTATGGCGATCTTTTGCACAAGAGCCCTGACGAAGCCGTCCGCCAAAAGGCAGGCGATTACATGAGCCTTCTAACCCCCGTCCTCAAAGCCTATTTGACCGACAAGGGCCACAAGAATGCGTCTGATGCCCTTCAAGTGCATGGTGGGTCGGGCTTTACCGAGCATTATCAGGCCAGCCAATTCCTGCGCGACAGCAAAATCGCCATGATTTATGAAGGCACCAATGGCGTCCAAGCCCTCGACCTCGTCGGTCGTAAGCTGGCGGCTAATGGCGGTCGCGCCATTCAGACCTTCTTTGCCGAGATTGACGCCTTCGTAGCTGAACATGAAGGCGACGCAGATCTCGCCCCCTTCATCGCAGGCCTCGCCTCTGCCCGCGCGCAATTGCAAGACGCCACCATGTGGCTGATGGCCAATGGCATGAGCAATTTTGACAACGCCGGGGCGTCCAGCCACGATTATCTGCATGTGTTTGGCCTAACCGGCCTTGCCTATATGTGGGCTCTGATGGCCAAGGCTGCTTATGCCAAGGCTGGTACCGAGCCCTTCTATGACACCAAAATCAAGACCGGCCGCTATTTCGTAGACCGTATCTTGCCCGAAATTGCCGGGCATTTGGCAAAGGTCAAGACGGGTGCCGCGCCGGTGATGGCGCTTAGCGCTGAGGAGTTTTAATCCTTGTCCTTCCCCGCTTCGTAGCGGAGGACAAGGCCTACGCGGATCGAACCCCGTTCACCGGGGAGAACAAACAACAACAAAGCTTCGACACTCAAGGGAGAAACACCATGACAGCCATCACCATGCCGAAAGCCGTTTGGCGCGATAGTGAAGAACTCACCATGTTCGAAGATTCCGTGCGTGGGTTCTTCGCCAAGGAAGCACCGCCTGAAGCGTGCGCGAAATGGCGGGAGAATGGGATTGTTGATCGCGAGATGTGGACCAAGGCTGGTGAAGCGGGCTTGCTTTGTGTGTCGATGCCGGAAGAATTTGGCGGCGGTGGCGGCGATTTCCGCCATGAAGCGGTGATCATGGATGTGATGGGCACGATGGGCATTGATGGTTTTGGTCTGCCTTTGCACAACGCCATTATCGCCCCCTATATCAAGCATTATGGCAGCCAGGAGCAGAAGCAAAAGTGGTTGCCTAAAATGGCCTCGGGTGAGTTGGTCGGCGCGATTGCCATGACAGAACCCGGTGCTGGCTCTGACTTACAAGGTATCAAGACCACAGCTGTCAAAAGCGGCAATCACTATGTGATCAATGGTTCCAAGACCTTCATCACCAATGGTGCGACCGCCGATTTGATCATTGTCGTCGCCAAGACCGACCCGACCCAAGGGGCAAAGGGTACGAGCTTGATCGTGGTTGAAACCAAAGAAGTTGAGGGTTTCCGCCGGGGTCGCAACTTGGACAAGATCGGCCAAGATGCACAGGATACATCTGAGTTGTTCTTCGATGAAGTGCGTGTGCCAACGTCCAATCTTTTAGGCCCGGTTGAAGGCATGGGCTTTATCCAGCTGATGGAACAATTGGCCAGCGAACGCCTACAAATCGGCATTCAGGGCGTTGCCAGCATGGAGCGCGCGCTGACCGAAACCATCGCCTATGTCAAAGAGCGTAAGGCCTTTGGCAAGTCGATCCTAGATTTCCAGAACACCCAGTTTAAACTGGCCGAGTGCAAGACCAAAGCCACCGTGGCGCGTGCATTCTGTGACCGCTGTGTTGAATTGCTCATGGAAGGCAAACTCGACCCCGCCACTGCCAGCATGGCGAAATATTGGGTGTCAGATGTTGAAAATGAAGTGATGGACGAGTGCCTGCAATTGCATGGCGGCTGGGGCTATATGAATGAAATGCCGATTGCCCGCATGTGGCGCGACAGCCGCGTGCAGCGCATTTATGGCGGTGCCAACGAAGTCATGAAAGTTTTGATTGCGAGGACCTTGTGAACGACCCCCTCAATTCCGCCATTGCCGACGCGCTCGCGCTGATCGAAGCCAACCCAGAGCCGAGCGATGATAATCTGCGCGCGCTTTCGGTCCGCTTGGCCTTGGCCCATGCCGCAACCGAAGACGAGATCAATCAACTGGCCGTTGAAAGCTTTCAAGAAACGATTGAGGACATGCAGGCAGACAATGTCCCCGAGCATCGCGCCTATTTGTTTGAGCAATTGACGACAGGCTTGATGGCCTATGAAGTCCAGCTTTTGCTGGATGGTGCCAAGGCATGAGCACACATACCGCCACAATCCTTTGGGAACGGGCGGGCGCTGTCTTCACAGACGGCAAATATGCCCGCACGCATCAGGCAAGCTTTGATGGCGGGGTAGATATAGCGGTCACGACTGCCCTGCCCTTGCCCTCCAACACGGTGCCAGCGGCCGACCCAGAAGAAATGGTGGTGGCAGCAACCGCAAGTTGTCACATGATGTTCTTCTTGGCCTTTGCCAAACAGGCTGGCTTTATCGTCGATAGCTATCAGGATGCCCCAATCGGCACTTTGGGCAAGGATGACGCAGGCGTTGAGCGCTTTGTGGAGGTCGTGCTGAACCCCAAAATCAGCTGGGGTGGTGACAATATTCCAGGAGCCGCCGACATCGACCTCTTGCATCACAAAGCGCACAAGGCTTGCTATATTGGCAATTCCTTGGCCTGCCCCGTGAGAATTGGTGCATGAGCGACCACGCCCAAACCTTCCTCGACATCGGCATGAAGCAACCGTCGCAAAGCTCTCAGACATTGGGATTCAAGCTGATTGAAATGGATGTGAAGGCTGGAACTGCACGGGTAGAATTTGCGGGCAAGCCTGAGTTTGCCAACCCAACCGGCTATATTCAAGGCGGATTTCTCTCCGCCATGCTGGATGACGTGATGGGCATGATGGCGATGTTGAAAGTCGCGCCCAAAAGCTTTGCCAGCACGATTGATTTGCACGTCCACTATCTGCGCCCGGTCCGGGTCGGCAAGATTGAGGTCGCCGCACGCATCACCAATAAGGGTCCTAGCGTCATGTTCGCTGAAGCTGACCTCTATGATTGTCGGGGAAAAATCTCCGCCAAAGCCACTTCTGCCTTGGCGATCACGCCCTTGCAGATTAAAGCAGACGTATAACAAAGGGAGCGCCAAAATGGCCGAAGCATTTATCTATGACGCAGTCCGCACCCCACGGGGTAAAGGTCGCAATACCGGGTCGTTGCATGAAGTAACGGCGTTGAGCCTTGCCACCCAAGCCTTGCAGGCGATTCGGGACCGTAACAATTTGGACACTTCGAAAGTCGACGACGTCGTTCTAGGCTGCGTGAGCCCGGTAGGCGAGCAAGGCAGCGACATTGCCCGCATCGCAGTACTGAATGCAGATTATGCGGAAACCACCGCTGGCGTGCAGATCAACCGCTTCTGCGCTTCGGGTTTGGAAGCCTGCAATATGGCAGCAGCCAAAGTCATCTCCGGTGAAGCCGATATGGCCATTGGCGGTGGCGTAGAGAGCATGAGCCGCGTGCCGATGGGCTCGGACGGTGGCGCTTGGGCGTCTGACCCATCGATCGCGATCAAATCCTACTTCGCCCCCCAAGGCATTGGTGCCGACACGATTGCGACCAAATACGGCTTCTCGCGCGATGACGTCGACGCCTATGCCGTTGAAAGCCAAAAGCGCGCGGCGACTGCTTGGAAAGAAGGCCGATTTGCCAAGTCTATCGTGCCGGTAAAGGACCAAATGGGCGCGATCATCCTCGCCCATGACGAGCACATGCGCCCAGACACCACCATGCAGAGCTTGGCTTCACTGGACGCAAGCTTCATTGCACAAGGCACCATGATGCCAGGCTTTGATGCCATCATTCAACAGCGCTATCCTGAACTGGAAGCCATCAATCACGTGCACCATGCGGGCAACAGCTCTGGCATTGTGGACGGGGCTTCGGCTGTTTTAATCGGCAACAAGAAAATGGCCAAGGCCACTGGCATGAAGCCACGCGCCAAGATTGTCGCCATGGCTTCAATCGGCTCTGAGCCCTCGATCATGTTGACCGGTCCAGAATTCGTAGCCCGCAAGGCACTGGCTAAAGCTGGTATGAAGCCAGAAGACATTGATCTCTATGAACTCAATGAAGCCTTTGCTTCGGTTGTTTTGCGCTTCATGCAGGCCCTCAACATCCCACATGACAAGATCAATGTGTGCGGCGGGGCCATCGCCATGGGTCACCCACTGGGTGCCACTGGCGGCATGATCCTTGGCACCGTGCTCGATGAGCTAGAGCGTACCGGCAAGGAAACAGCCCTCATCACCCTGTGCGTCGGTGCAGGCATGGGCACTGCCACCATCATCCAGCGGGTTTAAGCCCACCTGACCTGTGACGCGGGCAGCCCAGCGGCCCGCTTGCTGGCCCATCGCCTATTCTTGTGGCGAGGCCAAGACCCTGAATTTTGGAGATAGTCTTATGGAAAATTTCAAAACCAACCTCGATGCCGATGGCGTGTTGCACATCGCGTTCGACGTTCCCGGCAAGACCATGAACACCATCACCGGTGGCGTGATGAAGGAAATGGGCGAATTGGTCGCTGAGATCAAAGGCAATGCCGCGATCAAAGGGGCCGTGCTTTACTCTGGCAAAGACAATGGCTTCTGCGCCGGCGCTGACCTTGGCGAAATCGGCGGCGGCAGCATGGATGCTGACAAGAAACTGTCGGAAGATGAGAAGCTGAAGAAGTCGTTCGAACAAGGCTTCAGCCTCAACCGTTCGCTGCGCGCGCTGGAAACCTGCGGCAAGCCAGTGGCTTGTGCGCTGGAAGGCTTGGCACTCGGCGGCGGTCTCGAAATCGCTTTGGCCTGTCATTACCGTGTGGCGGCCGACAATCCAAAGATCCAATTCGGCCTGCCAGAAGCCAAAGTCGGCCTTCTGCCCGGTGCTGGTGGGACCCAGCGCCTGCCGCGCCTGATCGGCGTGATGAATGCCATGCCGCATCTGTTGCAGGGTGCCAGCATGAACCCGCAAGAGGCCTTGAAAAAGGGCGTTGTGGGTGCCGTGGTGCCAGCAGGTGAAACCGTCGCAGCAGCCAAGGCTTGGGTGCTGGCCAATCCGACCGCCGTCGCGCCTTGGGACGTTAAAGGCTATCGCGTGAAGGACGGCCCCTACTCTCCCGGTGGTGGCATGGCCTTTGTCGGCGGCAATGCGATGCTGTCAAAAACCACCTACAGCAATTATCCAGCCCAAAAGGCAATCATGAGCGCCGTATTTGAAGGCATTCAAGTGCCAATGGATGCGGCACTGCGGATCGAGACCCGCTACTTCTTGAAAAATATGGCCAGCCCTTCTGCGAAAGCCATGGTGCGCTCGCTCTTCTTGTCGACCCAAGCGCTTGCAAAGGGGGCAAACCGTCCACAAGGCTTTGACAAATATGAGATCAAGAAGGTCTCGGTTCTGGGTGCCGGCATGATGGGTGCAGGCGTGGCCTATGTGCAGGCGATGGCCGGCATTGAAACCGTGCTGATCGACCAAAGCCAAGAAGCGGCTGAAAAGGGTAAGGATTACTCCAAGAAGCTGCTCGACAAGGCGGTCTCTCGCGGCAAAATGACCCAAGAAAAGGCCGATGCCGTTCTGGCCCTCATCACGCCAACCACCGACTATGCCCACGTCAAGAAGTCGGACCTCGTGATCGAAGCCGTGTTCGAAAACCGCGAAATCAAGGCCGATGTGACCCAAAAGGCAGAAGCCATGTTGGGCCCCAATGCGGTCTTTGGCTCAAACACCTCAACCCTACCGATCACGAGCCTCGCCACCGCTTCGAAGCGGCCCAAGAATTTCATCGGTGTCCACTTCTTCAGCCCCGTCGACAAAATGGGTCTGGTTGAAATCATCATGGGTAAAAAGACCACCCAAGAAACCTTGGCTAAGGCCGTCGATTACGTCTTGAAGATCAAAAAGACCCCCATCGTGGTCAATGATAGCCGCGGCTTCTACACCAGCCGTTGCTTTGGCACCTATGTGCAGGAAGGCCAGGAAATGTTGGCCGAAGGCATTAAGCCAGCCATTATTGAAAACGTTGGCCGCATGACCGGTATGCCCGTGCCGCCCTTGTCGATGGCTGACGAAGTCGCCCTCGACCTCGCTTATAAGGTTGGCCAGCAAACCAAAAAAGACCTTGGCAATAAATGGGTGGCGACGCCCAGCCAATTGATCATCGAAGAAATGGTGGAAGGCCTTGGCCGCTTTGGTCGCAAGAACAAGAAGGGCTTCTATGACTATAAGGAAGACGGCACCAAGGCGATTTGGCCGGGCCTGACCTCGGTCGTGGCAACCAAAGTGCATGAAGCCGATCCTGCCATGGTGAAGGAATATAAGAACCGCCTTCTCTATCGTCAGGCCTTGGAAACCGCGCGTTGCTTTGAAGAAGGCGTCATCACCGACCCGCGCGACGCCGACATCGGCTCCATCCTTGGCTGGGGCTTCGCCCCTTACACGGGCGGCACCGTCAGCTTCATGGACGGCATTGGCATCGCCAATTTCGTCGCCGAAGCCGAGCGCTTGGCTAAGAAATATGGCCCCCGCTTTAAGCCAAACAAGCTCTTGAAAGACATGGCGAAAAACGGCGAAACCTTCTATGGCCGCTTTGGCGGCGAGGCTGCCAAGAAGGCAGCTTAAGGGGCTTTTGTCTTCTCACGATTGCAGAAAGGGCTACCCCATGGGTGGCCCTTTTTGTTTTGCGGGGGGCAACCAATAGAAAGGTCTCAGAAAATTGGATCTTGTGGCGTACTTTGATCAAAGTAGGTTTTCTCAGCAAGCCGAGCAGCCTCTCTTGGTGTAGGTTGCAATATATCAGACGGTGAGTAGAAGCTTTGCACTATCTCCAAACCAATTCTCCCAAAGAAGATATCTGAGGGAACACCGGAAACGCGCGATACGCTCTTGGTGTATACAGATAGGACTTCTAACGGCTCTAATTTATTGATCAAATCGAATGCGGGTTCGTACAATATTCCACTACCATCGTGAATTCTTCCAACTAATGCTTCTGCTTCCTCACAAAATTGCGCAAAAACCAATCCGTTCGGATACTTCTTATACAGGCGCAGTATGAGTTCAAGGACTGGGACCGGATCGGCAGCACCAATAGCGACTGAGAAATTTTCGTAGAATAGTCTCAAGTCTGAATGAGAAAGGTAGGTCCTAACGTTCTTAGCGGAATATTCCTCATTATTATTTCCTAGTTCTGCTATCCTAGTTCTAAGGGCAGCGTTTTCCTCTGACAATCGAGCAAGTTCATTGGCAAGCTGCGGCGAAGCAACTTGATCTCCGCGAACTAGACCCACACGAGGATATACTCTGACAAGCTCATTCAGGGATTGACCTACGTTATTCGCCAGTTCGTACGCATTGGACCAGTATTTTACTACACGGCCATTCTCACACTTTGCTCGGAAGGCGTTGACTTTTTCTTCCTTGCTAAACTCTACCTTTGATCGGGACAAAGTCTCCCGAGCGGGTGCTGAAATTAAGTGCGCGGAAACTGGGACACCGAGGCGGATCGCCAAATCAAACTCTTTCTCTGTAAAGCTGATGCCATCTATTGCCTCCGACCCATATCTTTCACCGACTATCAGAACATAGTAATCGCACTCTGCGATACGCTGGCTTATGTAGCTCCACTGGTCGATATCGCTGGCTTGAAAAAGCTCCATCCCGACGGGCAAATGGCCCATATTCAAGATTTGCTCCATAACCTTTCGCCGCTCTTCTTGCAGATCATCAAACGTTGAACTCACAAAAATCAGATACCTTTTGTCCATTAAAATCTCTCCAAACAAAAACTGGAGGCTAATGCCCTATAAACAAAACTCTCTCTATGGTAGAAAAACACAAATGGTGTCGAAAGCAATCAATTTTAGAATGAGAACTGAACATGTCCAAGAGAAAGAAGTCAAACGTACGTCAAGATGGCAATCATGCGATGTCTGAGATACCCGAAGCCGCATCACCGCCGCCCAAAGAAAAACTCGACTTCGAAGCCATGCGCGCGCTCACCAGCAAAATGAAGCTCTATCCGGGTAGCTTCGTTGAGGACATGCGAGCAAAGGGCGAACTCTGACGCCCACACTGAAATCAACGCACATAGAGGCGTGACAGGCCTACGGGTCCGGCTTATGTCAGTCTTACGATGGCGAGCAAAGAAACCCCTCAAGACGTTTTCAAACGTGTGATCACCCATACGGCACGCGCCCTATCGCGTACCGAGGAGGTGGAGGTGAGCTTCTCTGCCGATGGGCCCAGCGTATCGGGCAATCGCATTGGCTTGCCCCATCCGGCGCGCGCTTTGGGTGAGCAAGAAGTCTCGCGTCTGCGTGGCCATGCCGATGCGGCGGCGCTCCGCCTCGCTCACCATGATTTAGCCGCCCACACTGCCGCTATGCCCGAAGGCCCGCGTGCGCGAGCGCTGTATGAAGTGGCCGAAAAAGCCCGCATTGAGGCGATTGGCGCTTTGGCTATGCCGGGCGTTGCGCAAAATCTGACAGCGGCTTTGGTCGAGACGTGCGAGAAAAAGGGCTATGCCCGCATGATGGACCGGCAGACAGCCCCCTTGGCCGATGCCTTGGGCCTGTTGCTGCGCGAACGCTTGACGGGGCTTGCCCCGCCTGAATCCGGGCGCGGCATTGCCGATCTGTGGCGCGATGAAGTCCAAGCCAAGGCGGGCGAGACAATTGATCGCCTGATCGAGCGCTTGTCGGACCAAAAGGCCTTTGCCGAAGTCACCCGCGATCTCATCCGCGACCTCGACCTAGGGGATGAATTGGGGGCAGAGCCTGATCCGTCCGATGAAGATGGCGAAGAACCAGATGGTGCCGACCAGCCACCGCCTGATCCCAATCAGAATGAGGATCAGCAGGAAGAAGGCGGCGAGCAGCAGGAAGATACCCAGCGCGGCGATTCGCAAGGCAGCGAGCAGGAAGATGTGCAAGTGCGCGTCGAGGCCGATGATAGCGATCAGCCCGATGATGACGATAGCGAAGTCGATGAAGGAACTACGCCTGTCCGGCCAAACTTTAAGCCCGGCGACGGCGATGGCTTTGCCTATAAAATCTATACCAAAAGCTTTGATGAGACCGTGGGTGCCGAAGATCTCTGTGACGGGGAAGAATTAGCCCGTCTGCGCAGCTATCTCGACGCCCAACTCACCCAATTGCAAGGCGTTGTCGGGCGGCTTGCCAACCGCCTTCAACGCCGCCTTATGGCGCAACAGAACCGCAGCTGGCAGTTTGACCTCGAAGAAGGCGTGCTGGACGTCGCGCGTCTGTCCCGCGTGGTTACCGAGCCTTTGGCCCCCCTCACCTTCAAGATGGAAGACGACACCAATTTCCGCGACACCGTAGTGACGCTTCTGCTGGACAACTCAGGCTCTATGCGCGGCAGACCGATCATGATTGCCGCCATCTGTGCCGACATTCTGGCCCGCACGCTGGAGCGGTGTGGCGTAAAAACCGAGATTCTGGGCTTTACCACCAAGGCGTGGAAGGGTGGCCAGTCGCGCGATAGCTGGATGAAGGCGGGCAAGCCTGCCAATCCCGGTCGTCTGAATGATCTGCGCCACATCATTTATAAGAGTGCAGATGCCCCGTGGCGGCGGGCGCGGCGCAATCTGGGCCTGATGATGCGCGAAGGCCTGCTAAAAGAAAATATCGACGGGGAAGCCTTGGAGTGGGCGCATGATCGCCTGCTAGCGCGGCCCGAACAGCGCCGCATCCTAATGGTGATCTCAGACGGCGCGCCAGTGGATGACAGCACCTTGTCGGTCAATTCGGGTGCCTATCTCGAACGCCATTTGCGCGACACCATCGCCAAAATCCAGGATTATAGCCCGGTGGAGCTGATCGCCATTGGCATTGGCCATGACGTGACGCGCTATTATCGTCGCGCCGTGACGATTGTGGATGCCGAACAATTGGGTGGCGCGATTGTCGATAAGCTGGCTGAATTGTTCGAAGAAGAACCCAAAGCCGCCAAAATGGCACGCGGCAAATCTGGCCCAGCGAAAGCAAGCCCCGCACCAGCCGCAACGGCTGGCAGCCGCATGGGATCACGACCTGTACGTTAACACAGGTCGCTTGATCGAACTCTAGTTCCGATAAGCAGGCCGCGCGATCCCGTCAGCACTCGGCTTATAACGGGCGGCGAGTTCGGTGGAGCGGCTGGTCATGGGTTGGGCTTGGCCGGCGATAAAGACCGCAGTGGCATAGCTTTGGCCTTCCAATGGATCGCCCGACCAGATGACCACATCGGCGGCTTTGCCCGCTTCAATCGAGCCAATCTCTTTATCCGCGCCCCAAATCTTGGCGGGGTTCAAAGTGATCGCGGCCAGTGCTGCTTGATAGGGCAAGCCATGGGCCACCGCCGTGCCCGCATTCATGCGGCTTTGGCGTAGATTATTATAATCGCGGCTGCCCATAATTGCGACTTGTACGCCTGCTTGATAGAGAATTTGGGCGTTGCGCAAATGCGTCGCCAGCGTTTCAAAGCTTGCGGGCAAGGCGGCTTGGGTGTCGATAATGACGGGCACCTTTGCCGCAGCTAGGTCAGAAGCAACGCGCCAGCCTTCTTCCGCCCCTTCTAAGACGATGGTCAGGTTTTCTTCCTTCGCAAGCTTCAGGACTTGGCGAATATCATTCGCGCTCGACACCCGGACCAATAAAGGGGTCTTGCCCTGTACCACCGGCACCAAGGCTTCCAGATCAAGGCGGCTGACCATCAAGTCACGCCCTTCACCCTTGTCATACAAAGCACGATTGGCGGCAAAGTGGCGTACATCGGCCAAGACGCGCTTGAGAATGATCAAAGACGCCCCGCGCGACCCACCAGCCGCAGCTGCTGCCGACTCGCCAAATTCCAGAACCATCCCAGCATTGGTTTTGAAGATCAGGTCCGGCGTATTGGCCGACAGATTGATGCCAATGCTTTGGCCTGCGAACAAGGTTGGGTCATCTTGCTCATGCCCGCCAGCGGTATCAAAAGCGCTATCATCATGGGCATGAGCACCATTGCCAGAGCGGCCCGCGACTGGAGTTAAAAAGGCGCGCGTTAGGCCATTCAGGCGGGCGAGCGCAATAGTCGGCGCATCAGGGTTGACGCCAGCGGCAGGATTGAAGGCAGCCCCAATCTGCCCGCCTGCCCCATCATCACGTGTAGAAGGCACTTGCTCGATCTCGGAAATGCCAAGGCTGGTGGTGGCAGCGACAAGGCCTGGCGTGACCACCGCCCCTTTAGCATCGATAATTTGTGCACCTTTGGGAATGACAACCGAAGGGCCAACGGCGACAATCTTACCGTTGTCCATCACAAGCGTCGCCGATGCCAGCGTGCCAGCAGGGCCAACGGTTTCAATCTTCGCATTGATGATGGCGATGGTGTCAGCGGCAGCGAGTGCGGGGGCCGAAACGGCCAGAGCGAGTGCCAGAGCAACAGGTTTCATTATTTTTGCTCCAAGCTGGGGCGACCAAGGTCAAAGTCTGACCGGGCATGGGTGGCCGGGTCGTTACGGTCGTAAGCAATGCCGCCGTCAACATAGACGGTTTGGGCAAGGGCGTAGGTCGAGAAGGGATCACGGTCCCACAGGACGATGTCTGCCATCTTGCCTGCTTCCAACGACCCCGTCTTAGCCCCAATACCCATGGCTCGCGCCGGGTTGGCAGTAATCCATTTAATCGCATCCAAGCGCGACACCGGGATCCCAGCGCGGGCGGCTGCCCCCATGGCCAATGCCGCTTCTTGATTGAGATGCTGGATCATGGTGGCGTCATCAGAGTGAATGATTGTGCAAGCCCCATAGGCTTGCAGAATCCCCGCATTCTCAGCAATCCCGTCGAGAGATTCCATTTTAAAGCCCTGCCAGTCGGCCCAAGTGGCGGCGCAAATGTCTGCCTCTTTCAAGGCCGGGGCGAGTTTATAGGCCTCAGATGAATGGTGGAAAGTGGTGATTTTATAGCCAAATTCCTTGGCCATATCCATCATCAGCGCCATTTCATCGGCGCGATAGCAATGGTTTTGGATGAGGATATCGCCATTGAGCACACCGGATAGGGTTTCCAACTTCAGGTCGCGCTTGGGCGGGTCGCCTGCAGCTTCGCCAGCCGCGATTTTGGCGCGATAGTCGTTCCATTTGCGATTATAGTCTGCCGCATCAATCCATGCCCGGCGGGCAACCGCAATATTGCCCATGCGGGTCGACGGAGAGCGGGAGCGCGAGCCATAGACGCGCTTGGGATTTTCACCGCAGGCCATTTTAAGGCCGTAGGGCGCCCCTGGAAACTTCATGCCTTGCTCTGTAATCGAGGGCACATTCTTCAGTGTCACCGAACGACCACCAAACAAGTTAGCAGAGCCCGGTAAGATCATCAGACTGGTGATGCCACCTTCACGAGCCCGATTGAAGCCCGGATCCTGTGGCCAGATCGAATGTTCAGCCCAGACTTCGGCCGTATTGGGGTCGGTGGCTTCATTGCCGTCGGAATTAGCTTGCACGCCGGGGCTTGGATAGACGCCCAAGTGCGAGTGAATGTCGATAATGCCGGGGGTGACAAACTTGCCGCGCCCGTCAATGCGCTTGGCCCCGTCTGGGATCGCAACATCCTTGCCCACCGCAACAATCTTGCCATCGGCGAAAACAATCGTGCCATTCTCAATTTCTTCGCCAGCAGCCGTGAGGATCGTGGCCCCAACAATCGCGGTCGTCACACCCGGTAAAGGCTTGTAGGTGGAAGGAAAAGGATCAAGCGCGCCATTGCTGTCCATGCCCTTGGCTAAAGGCTTTGGCGTGGCCTTTGGCTTAGCCGCAGGCTCTGCGCTTGCTGGCTTAGCATTTTGCGCGGCAGAGGTTGTCGCGCACCCAGCTACCAAGGTGACAGATAGAGCCAAAGCCACGGCTGAGGCGGATAGGATTGAATGACGCAGAGACAAGGCAATTGCTTTCTGGCTGACGATGTACGTCGTATCAGGCAACACGAAATCGTGATCTCGCACAAGAGCGATCCACGCACTTTCGCAGTCTGATTGTGCCCCTATCTGCGTGGCGACCTTGACCTTCGTCCACAGCGCAGACACTTGCCACGCATGAGCCGAGATATTGTCATCCAACTCAAAGATATTGCGCTGAAGCGCGGTGGTGCGCCTGTATTCTCGGGCGTGGATTTGACGCTGCGCCGTGGCGAGCGGGCGGCATTGGTTGGAGCCAATGGTGCGGGCAAGTCGACCCTGATGTCGGTACTGGCAGGCCAGTTGGAATATGACTCGGGCGAACGGGTAGTTTCAAACGGCACCCATGCTGCAACCCAGACTCAAGAGCCTGACTTTAGCGGGGCGACAAGCCTGTTAGAATGGGCCGCCCAAGACGTGCCGCATGATCGCGATGAATCCGCGCGTCTCGCGGCGGCTGCGGCAGAACTGCACAGCTTTGGCCTCGCCCCGGATCGCCCTGTTACCGGCATGTCCGGTGGGGAAGCGCGCCGCGCCTCGCTGGCCCGCGCCTTGGCCGCAGACCCAGACCTATTGATGCTGGACGAGCCGACCAATCACCTCGACATCGCTGCCATTGAGGAACTTGAGCGCCGCTTGAAGCAGTTTTCGGGCGCTGTGTTGGTCGTCAGCCATGACCGAGCCTTTTTGTCAGCCATTTCGACTTCATGCCTTTGGCTGCGTAATGGCGTGGTACGGCGCTTAGACGCGCCTTTCTCAAAGTTTGAGCCTTGGGCAGCAAGCATTGAGGAACAGGACCGCAAGGCCTTGGAAAAGCTTGATAAAACCTTGGAAGACGAAGCCCGTTGGCTGGCGCGCGGGGTGACGGCAAGGCGCACCCGCAATGAAGGCCGCTTACGCCGCTTGATGGACATGCGCGAGACCCGCAAAGGCCAAGCCGCCTTGGTCCGCAAGGATACCGCTGCCCTTCAGGCCGATACCGGCAATACGTCTGGTAAGTTGGTGTTTGAAGCCAAAAGCGTCTCAAAAGGCTTTGATGGCCGCGGCGATATCATCAAAAACCTCGATTTACGCGTTGTACGGGGCGACCGTTTAGGCATTGTAGGGCCCAATGGTGTGGGCAAATCGACCTTGATCAAAATGTTGGTCGGAAGCCTGGAGCCCGATGCCGGCACAACCCGGATGGGCAAAAATCTGACCATCGCCTATCTCGACCAATCGCGCGCCGCCCTCGACCCCAAAGCAACCTTGTGGGACACTTTTGCCCCAGCCGGCGGGGACCAGATTATGGTGCGCGAACGGCCTAAGCACGTCGCTGCCTATGCAAAGGACTTTTTGTTTGACAGTCGCCATTTGAGACAGCCCGTGGGCTCCTTCAGCGGTGGGGAACGCAACCGCGTGCTCTTAGCCCTCGCACTGGCCAAGCCCTCGAACGTTCTGGTGCTCGACGAACCAACCAACGATCTCGACATGGAAACCTTGGACGTTCTTGAGGATATGTTGGCAGATTACGACGGTACGGTCCTTTTGGTTAGTCACGATCGCGCCTTCCTCGACGGCGTCGTGACAGCAACCTTGGCACCACGCGGAGATGGGACCTGGATTGAAACGCCCGGCGGCTGGACCGATCTTGTGCGGCAGGGCATTCCAATTCTTGGCCATTTGCAGGCGTCCAAACCGAAACCAAGCGCGACGCCCATTGCGGAGCCAGTCGTAAAGTCTGCCAAAAAACTCTCTTACAAAGACGAACGGCGCTTAAGCGAATTGGAGGGCCTGATGCCAAAATTAGAGGGCCAGATCGCCAAATTGGAAGAAGCCTTAAACGACCCAAATCTATACAGTCGCGATCCAGCCCAATTTGAAAAGACTTCCGCACAAGCCGTCGCGGCCCGCGCCCAGCTGCAGGCCAGTGAGGATGAATGGCTAGCCTTGCTAGAACTCAAAGAATCCTTGTCCGGAAACGCTTAAATCTGCGAATTGAATCCAAACTTAATTCAACCTTAACCGACGCACGGCACCGATACTTCTTATATTAGGAGAGTGTATATGCGTGCGCGTGATTTCGCCTTCTGGCTGGCCTTTGCCCTTGCCGGTCCCAGTTTCGCCCAGAATGCTGCCTATTCACAGTTTCCGGTGGCCACTGCTGACACATGTGCAACTGCTTGTACTAGCGACAGAATGTGTGCGTCTTGGTCGTTCGGCGGCACCGCTCCGACAATCGAAACAACCAGTCGTCGTAGTAAGAACTTGGGGCCACCCCCCCGCATGTGTTCGCTCTCTAAGTCCTTAACGCCAGCACGGCAATCGGGCTACGAATCGGGGCTTCCCCGCAGATCGGGTGCATTGACGCCAACGGGCCGATTTGCAGATGGCCCAGCTAATTATGAAGTTCGCCCAGCACCTTGGCTGGATTCAAAGGCCCGCATGGCCCAACCAGCGTCGTCCTATAATCAGGGCGCGCCGATTGCACCACCTCGACCTATGCCGCCTGCGCCGACATCCAATCCCTCTGCTGGTCGGGTAGATTTCGTGCCAACCCAACCGAGTGCTGCCTCACCTACGCCAAGCGCTTCTGGCACGCCACGTTCAGGCGCGCGCGGGATGCCGCGCACCCGCGCCTCAGAGGTTCAACCGGCACCTCTGACGCAATCTAATTTTGAGACTCCAAGTCCTGTCGCAGCGGCACCTTCCAGTCCACAGCCGATGACCTACAGTTCGCCACCCAACCCAGCACCTATGGCCATGCCACAACCGATGCAGAGCCAAGTGGCTCCGCAACAAGCGACGGATTTATCGAAGTTTAGGGGCGCGGATGGCATGGTCGATGCTGCTGCTATGCGCCGCTCTCAAATCAATTCCGCCCGCGCGACTGGCCAACCAGCCTATGCGGTACAGCGGGAATGGGAAGCTGTAGAGGAAGAGCGTCAACGCGCCGCCGCCAATGGGGAAGTGCGGGCAGATCCGCTGGCGGGGACGGTGCCCGTTCCAGAAGCACCCCTACCAAAGTCGGCGCGACCCAAGCCAAGCTATAACCCTGCAGAGTCCAACACGCCCACTGATGACGGCCAAGCTGCGCCCGAGGTACAAAAACCTGCCAGTAAATCCAAGGGCGCGCGGGGCACGCCCCGTGCGGAGCAAACCAATGTAACCCGCCAAAGTGCGCTGAATGAAGCCGCGCGAGCGCGAGCGCGCAATCCCTCCTTCATCGACCGGGAGCCCCGCTTAAGCGGTGGTCCTGGTGGGTAACGTCAGACATTTTGATGAATTCTGACCACCAAATGTTTACGCTTATCCTGTAGGACAGGTGTAGAAATGGGAAATTGAGATGCAAGTTGGCGAAAGATACGCTAAGCTACTAGAGGTTGCGGGCGAGAGCTCCAGCGAAAAGCGTCGCGTACTACTCAATGAAGTTACAGATTTATTCTTTGACTCTCAGGACAACCAAAGTCCTTTAGAAACAAAGCTATTCGGCGACTTGATTTCCAAGGTTGCCTACGAGCTTGATACAGAAGTTCGCAAAGAACTGGCCCAGCGTTTCTCCGGTGGTGAAGCTCCACGCTCCCTTGCTGTGATGATGGCGCATGACGAAGAAATTGGCATTGCTGGTCCAATCTTGCGCCGCTCTACGTCATTGACCCAAGATGACCTGATCCGAGTTGTCGAAACCCGCGGCCATGCGCACCAGATGGTCGTCACGCAACGTCCTGACGTGGGTGAGCAATTGTCAGATGCCCTAGTTTCGCACGGTGACGACCGAGTGGTTGCCTCTCTGGTCAGCAACCAAACCGCCAAAGTGTCTGACGAAACATTCGACAAAATTGTTGATCGTGCAGCCAATAATCCGGATCTGCATCGTCCGATTGCGCAGCGCAAAGTTATCTCGCCAGAGCATTTGAACCGCCTGTACACCATTGTAGAAGGGCCGATGCGGCGTGAAATTCTCGAGCGCAATTCGGAATTCACCGAAGAAGAAGTTGAGCGCGCTATGCGTCGGGCACAAACGCGAGTCGCGGTTGTGAACGGTACTTTGCCGGCGGACTTTGAAGCGGTCCAAAAAGAGTTCACAAGGCAAAAGGCAGCCAACGCGCTCAATCGTGCCCATTTGCCGACCTTGTGGCGTAATCAGGAATCCACCAAATTCATGATTGCCTTTGGGGACTTCACGGGTCTCGACTACTTCCAAACCGCGCTGTTGTTTGAGAAAAAAGACATCGACACCATGGCGATGGTATGCCGTGCCGCGAACTTTGAACGCGCCTTGTTTGTAACAATCGCAGTTCTGGTGCTGGGCAATGACGGCATGGGTCAAGCTCAAATTCTTGGAAATATGTATAATGATGTTCCGCCAGAAGCCGCGCAACGCGCCTTGCGCTTCTTGCGCTTGCGGGCAAACGTGTCAGCCCAAGCTGCTTAGATCATCCGCTCACGCACGTTGGTGAAGCGGATTTTCGGGAATTTTTCAGCGACGTAGCCGATCTCCCAGGCATTCTTAGCCAAGAAGACTTCTGCGCCATCCAAATCTGTGCCCATCCCAGCGCGATTGCGATCAGCAAATTGCTCAAGGTCTGCCGCACTATCGGCCGCAATCCAGCGCACGCCATTGAAGGCACACGTCTCGAACACGACCTGCAGCCCATATTCGGCGGCCAAGCGCTCCACCAACACATCAAACTGCAACGGCCCGACGGCCCCGACAATCAAGTCCGAGCCGAAATGGGGCCGAAACAGCTGAGTCACGCCTTCTTCAGCCAAGGATTCAAGCGCCTTCTTCAAATGCTTGGCCTTCAAGGGGTCCTTGACCGAGGCGCGGCGCAAGATTTCTGGTGCGAAGTTTGGAATGCCCGCAAATTTCACTTGCCCAGTTTCAGACAGACTATCGCCGACGCGCAAGACGCCATGGTTTGGCACGCCTATCACGTCACCAGCCCAGGCCTCATCCGTGATCTCGCGGTCTTGGCCAACAAACATAAGGGGCGCATGCACGCCTATCTGCTTGCCCGACCCCGTCTTTAGGCGCATGCCGCGCTGGAACTTACCAGACGCCAGCCGCACCATCGCAACGCGGTCGCGGTGGGCAGGGTCCATATTGGCTTGGATCTTGAAGACAAACCCCGTGACTTCGTCCCGGTCCGCCTGAACTTGGGTCTCAACGCCTTTGTCGAGCGCCTTTTGATCGCGTGGCGATGGCGCATAGTCGCGCAGACCATCCAGCAATTCCCGCACGCCGAACTGGCGAAGCGCAGAGCCAAAGAAGACGGGTGTCATATGGCCTTCACGATAAGATTCGAGGTCAAAGGCCGGATAGCCGCCTTGGACCAGCTCAGCCGACCCGCGCAATTCGTCCATTTCAGCTTGGCTCAAAACTTCGGCGATCGCATTAGATGACAAGTCGATCTCATCATGCACCAAAGGCCCAGCATCTCCCACTTGTGGTCGGCGGAAGACGGTGAAGCGGTCATTTCTTAAATCAACCATGCCACGGAAGCGATTGCCCGAACCTTGCGGCCAAAAGATGGGGGCAGGATCGAGCGCCAATTTTGACGCCACTTCGTCCAGTAACTCCATCGGGTCTTGGGCCTCGCGGTCCATCTTGTTGATGAAAGTCAGAATAGGAATATCGCGCAAGCGACAGACTTCAAACAGTTTGAGGGTCTGTGGCTCAATACCCTTTGCCGCGTCCAACACCATGACAGCGGAATCTGCGGCCGTCAGTGTGCGATAGGTGTCTTCGGAAAAGTCTTCGTGGCCCGGGGTGTCCAAAAGGTTGATGATGCAATCATCATGCTCAAACGTCATCACCGAGGCCGAAACCGAGATGCCCCGTTCGCGCTCAATCTTCATCCAGTCTGAACGCGTCCGACGCTGTTCGCCGCGCGCCCTCACGGCACCAGCGGCGCGGATAGCACCGCCCATGAGCAGCAGATTTTCAGTGAGCGTGGTCTTGCCGGCGTCAGGGTGTGAAATGATGGCAAAGGTGCGACGGCGCTTAACTTCACGCGCGAGTTCGGCTGACATGATCGAGGCCTGACTAAGACGAATGGGCAAATTGGGAAACGGCTTGAAAGCTCAAGCCTTTGAACCCCTCATCTAGCTGAGGCTTCGCTATAATTAAAGGCCTTAGAGCAACGCTAGCTCGCGCCGGCGCGTCACGCGGCGGCAGATTGCCAGACAGAGGTATTGATGATGCCCGAAGTCAATCGCCCGGCATCTTGTTGGGCTTTCAAGCTGCCGAGTGTTGTCAAAGAGACCGTTGCCAAGCGAAAACCGACTTCTTGGGGACGCCGGCATTTGGGCGGCGCGATGAACAAAATCGCATTGGCGTCGCTGCGGCTGGCAATCAACCAAGCCAAAGCAGCAGCTTTTTGCGGGGCTTCGGTTGCCAAGTTCGGCATGTCCATGATGGCGGTCTGAACCGCTAGAATGGAATCGTTCAGCGTGTAACGGGCAACCGCGGTTGCCGGGATACCCGCATTGATCACCACGTCAGCATTGCCAGTTAACATCAGAACGCGGTCGTTGAACAGAAAAAGCATGCGAACGTCTCCAGTCGAGAACGAGACCCTAACGCACTTGGGTTAACAATCAGTCCACACGCTCCGTCAGAAAACTTCTGCCTAACTTGTCTTCAATCTCAACAATCCAAACATCTTGATCTTGTGCAGCCCGCTTAGACAGATAAGCATCAATGGAAGCCTCGTCTGGTCCGGCCGTTTTACCTGTTAAATCAAGATAGATACGCTCGCCCACGCCATCTCGCGCTGGGGTTAGTAGTCGCGCGGTGCCGTCCAGGCTCGCCACTTTCACCAATACTGCGCCTGCCGTCTCATCGCCCCGGCGCACAACATAGCCAGAAGCGCCTTGGCTTTGCGCCGTGCGCAATAAGGCTTGCACCCAGATATCGCTGCGAAGTTCGCTGTTGCTCATAAGTTTGTTTGCACCGGGCTTAATCGAAGTGAAAGAGAGGTCGCTGTAGATAAGGCCTATGATTTCATTTCATCGAGTCATTTTTTGTCTGGCGCTCGTCCTACCCGCCGCAAGCCATGCCCAAGTGAATGGATTGGAGCGAAGCTATGCGGAACGGATGGCGATGCGCGCCATTGATGAGCGCTGCCAGCTCTTGGAGAGCGGTCCTCGTCGGGCGTTAGCAGGCTTTACAGCCCAAGCGCGAGGCGCGGCCTTGCGGTCTGGGTCAAGTACGCAGCGCTTGGATATGATTGCAGGTCAGGCCAAAACAGCCGCTGCGGCAAAGCCTTGTCGCGATCCAGCCGTTCAGAGCGAAGCCCAACGTATCATCGCAGCGCATAAGGGCTGGCGCGCTCAGTTGACGGGAAATTATTCAGGTCTCGTGCGAAGTTGGAAGGTCGACCGAGGCGGCAAGGACATCTGGCGGGCTGTGCAAGACACGGGCAGTGCCACACGCGCTGGCCTGATTGCCAGCGGAACGGGCTTAAGCTTTGCGGTCGAAACACCCGATATGGATGCCTCTGGCGCCCGGCTATTCTTGCGCGATCTCTCCAAGCTTGGCCCCCCTCAGCCAAGTCGGACATTAGCCCCGCCCTTGCGCAATGGTACGATCATTCACGTCGCCGCCTCACGACGGCCAGCGGCAACGCGCGCGCGCGTTGAGTCTAAACCAAGAGCGGGAACTCTATTTGTTTTCTCGGATGCGACGACGCGGGCGGTAATGAATGCTGACCCACGCGACACATTTGAGATCGAGATCACTAGCCGATCTGGAACCGTGACCCGCCTCTTGGTCGAAGTTGGCGATCTGGTTGCTGCCTTTACGTTCGCCGCAGAATTTTAAGCTGTTGGTTGATCCAGATTGGCAAAGGGCAAACTCACTTTTGCTGTGGTCCCTTGTCCCAAGGTACTTTCCAACCAGAAGCGTCCGCCCTGCAATTCGGTTAGCCGCTTGACGACTGCCAAGCCCAGACCGGAACTGCGCACCACACGACTATTGGCACGACTTTGATTGTCGCCTTGCGCCCAAGGCTGGCCAATCCGCGCTAGGTCAGCCGGGCTGATCCCAGCCCCGTCATCCGCGATTTCCAAAATGGCTTGATTGGACGCCTGATCGGGACGGATGCGCAGGGTGATTGTACCGTCCTTTGGCGTGAACTTAATCGCGTTGGAGAGCAGGTTGAAGGCAATCTGGCGCATGGCGCGCGCATCGCCGCGCACGGTCACAGGAAGGCCAACTTCATGACGGATCTGCACGCCGGCAGAGCGCGCTGCCCCACTGGACAAGGCGGTCGCCTCAAACAAAAATTGGTCTAGACGAATATCTTCAAGACGGACTTCATAGCGGCCTGCCTCAATTTTTGAGATATCCAGCAAGTCTGAAACCAAGTCGAGCAAATGGCTGCCGCTGGTATGGATCAAGCCCGGATAATCCTCATAGCCTTTGGGAAGTGGGCCAAAGATACCTTCACGCATCGTATCAGCGAAACCCAGTATCGCATTGAGTGGCGTACGAATTTCGTGGCTCATCTCCGCCATGAATCTCGCACGGTCTTGGGTTTCAGCTTGGGCAATACGGGTTTCAGCTTGAGCAGCGTCCCGGCTATCGAAGGCCTGTTTTGCCTGATCGCGCGACGCCTGACGTACCTTCGCGATTACCCCACCCGCCCGTCCACAAATGGCCAAAGCCAAGACGGCGCTGATCCAAATGACCAAAAATTTTGGGATCATCGGCACCCAAGAACTTGCCGCAAAGGCGGGCCCAGCTGGCAGGAGCGGGGTCAGAAACAGCAGTGTAGCCGTCACACAAAGGCTGGCCGAAATGCCGTTAATGAGCGCGATGCCAGCCGCGCCCGCTCCCAACAACGGCCAAATCACCGCAGCAAAAGCGAGGCCTGTGGTCCCGCCATCAAGACTCCCAAGGCCTAGGGCGGCCCCAGCCCACAAGACGGGAATGATCACTGCCTGTCTTGCTTGATTGGTGTAAGACGTGACCAAAAACGCCACCATGGTGCAAACAGCAACACATGACAGACCAAACATCAAACGTGGCTCTGTCAGCCAAATGGCGTAAGCTAACGCCAGCGCTGAGAAAGCTGCGCTGCTGCCACTGGCCCATTGCGCATGGGTTAGCTTTTGGTCCGATACGGACCAAGCCTTAGCGCTGCCTTTAGAATCAGCCAAATCTGAGTGTTGCGTCGCGTCCACATGCGCTTGTAACTGACGGGCATTCTAAAGTCGCGTCAGTTCGCGTGAGAGGTGAAGTTTTGATATTTTGCGTCATCTTGGTTGTGATTTATTCAGACACCCTCTGTCATAAGGTGTTAGTGCAGGCAGTGGGGTGCCTATAGGAGATTGAAATGAGCAAAAAGTGGCTCGCATGTGCCGTTGCGACACTGTTTGTCAGTGCAGGTCTAGCCATCAGCGTGGATGCCTCAGCACAACAACGTCCGAAAGCCAGCGCTACAAAAGCTACCGCCAAGAAGGCGCCTGCCCGCAAAGCCGCTGCGAAAAAGGCTCCCGCCTCTAAAGCGCCTGTGGCCAAAGCGGTCCCTACGACGCCAGGCGTACTTGCAGGCCTTGCGATTCCGCCTGGTGCGAATACGCTTGGTGCCCATGCAGCCCTATATGCGTCCTACGCGGCTGACGTTGAAGCGCTAACGATTGGCTCCATCACAACGGGCCGCGCCCTCACCCTTTCCACCGAGCGTATTGCCCGCCATTTGAATTCAGACCGATTGGCCTTAGGCGTGGTTGCCTATGGCGCTGCTTGGGCCGCGACGCAGGACGAATTTGTGAGTGAAGTGCGTAAGCTAGAAGCGCGGATAGGCCGCGATGCTTTGATCGCCAAACTGCGCACCGAAATCGCATTTGCGCGGAGTTTGCCCGGTGGCGAGCAAGCCGCTCAATTGGCCGCACGCGCCATTCTGGCTGATGCCGCCAAAATCCAAGAAGAAGGCGACGCCTTCAAACAGGCGGCTTATGATTGGCAGAAATATGCGTGGGCAAAAGTCAGTACATCTGACTCAAAGGCTCGCAATGCGGCGCTGCGCACTCTGGTCGCCCCAGTCCCGGCGACCGAGGCAGCGATTACTTTGTCTGCGTTGCCAGAAGCCAGCGTCTCCCCTCAAACGACGCAAGCGCGCGCTACCTCCATTCAGCGTAGTGTGCGGCTGACAAACCAAACCGCACGCGATGGCGTAACCTTTGCAGAGCCAATTCGCGCTTGGTCGCCGATTGATCGGATGGTCTCGCTCGCGGCTCTGTCAGCCATTGGCGGGCCTGTCGACCGCAAAGAAGACACCGAAGCCTTGATGCGTGATCCCCGCCTTGTGAGCTGCGTGAACTCCTCACGATTGAACATGCAAATGTGCAACGCAGCCACAAAACAGCCCTATGAACGCTCTTTCTGCTTGGCTGAACATCCTTTAGGTGAAATCGCCAAATGCATGGCTAAAACAGTTCGTTAGATTGACCATGAATGATCCACGTCTTGAAGAACTAATCGAAGAATTCTCCTTCCTAGACGATTGGGAGGAACGGTATCGCTATGTGATCGACCTTGGCCGCACATTGCCACCATTGGCGGAGAGCGAGCGGGTGGAGATCGCCAAAGTGCGGGGCTGTGCCAGCCAAGTCTGGCTTGTGTCTGCCGCAGCACCGGACACTGGTTTGGTCGAGTTTCGGGGCCAGTCAGACGCGGCCATCGTGCAAGGTCTTTTAGCGATTTTGGTGCGACTCTATTCAGGTCGTCTCCCCGCAGAGATTCTGGCCCTAGACGCCCAAACTGCCTTTCAAGCTTTAGGTCTGGGTGATGCACTCAC
Source organism: Aquidulcibacter sp. (assembly GCF_049239865.1). NCBI lineage: Bacteria > Pseudomonadati > Pseudomonadota > Alphaproteobacteria > Caulobacterales > Caulobacteraceae > Aquidulcibacter > Aquidulcibacter sp. Next base: position 97,413 of record NZ_JBMLTR010000219.1, on the reverse strand, counting down.
GCCGCAGCGTTCCAACGGCCTCAAAGCAATGGCGCAGCGCATGCACGACGTGGCGCGGGATGCACTAGCTGCGTCGCAAGTTTAGGCAGCCTTTCGTTCAAACACCAGTCGCGGGGCTGGGGCCGCTCGTAAGGCTGCTTCGAGTTGATCGAGCATATCATCCACCTTTGGATCATCGCGCCGGTCCTCGATCAAATGACAGGCATAGGCCACCGTTGAACGGTCGCGGCCAAAGGCAACCGCAACCCGATGCAGGCTCATGCCGAAGGCAATGTGGGTCAAATACATTGCAACCTGACGCGCAAAGGCGTGTGGGGCCGTCCCACGATCAGGTACCAACAAATCGACACTTATCCCTAAAGCGAAGGCCGCGGCATCGCAGGCAAAGCGAGCCCGTGCACAGTCTAACTGGTATTTCTCAACTGGTTTCATCATCGTCCCACCTCGGTCAATGCGCCAAGATTGGCATGTGCCGAGACGGGGGAGGATGAACGAGAAACTATCCCCCCGTCAGCCTGTCCAAGCCGACAGGGTGGGACAATCTCAAGCCGACTTGCTGACCGGTTGGAATGCGCGGTAGCCGGCGAACAAAATCGCCAACATAATCACTTCAATGACCATAGGAGCTGGGGCCGTCGGGGCGAAGCCGTCGAGCGCCAGACTTACAAAACGCCCAGTCAAGGCAAGGCCAAGCATGACCATAGGCACCAGCAAGGCATCCGCCCGCATCTTCCAAGCGCCATAAAGCGCGAACAAGGATGCCCCAATAAAGAAGCCCGTGAAATCAGCTCGAATGGTGGCAAGGCCTTGGGTGCCGACTGGCGACAAAAAGAAGGCCGCAGCCAATCTGGCAGGCTGCAGCAAAAAGCCCAGCCCAATGACGAGATTAAAGAGGCCCAAGACAAGGACTAGGCCGCGTACGATTGTTTTCATTTGTTTTACTCCCCGAACGCTTTCAGACCTAACCGGATTGAAGGGGTTTGCAAAGATAGCGGTTTTGGGGTGATGCTAGGCAGTGCCCATTGCGCGCCGGGTTAAGGCGCTGCTTCTAAGGTTTGAACACCATCAAATAGAGAATGATCAACAAGGGTACGGTCGCAATCAAGCCAATCGTAATCCACCATCTTGCGTCGCGCCAATAACTATCGGGGATGTCCCCTGTTTCTGCGAAGAGCTTTGCAGCCCTGCTCTGACGGATTTGGAGCGGGATTAAGAAGACCATCCAGAGTAATCCGGCCACAACAAACCAGAATACGCTCCAACTTAACCATGAAACCTCAAAGAGTGGCCATTGCCCCATCAGTGATATTCCAATTCCCCCAACCAAGGTCAGCACGATACCCGGCAGGGTGAACAACCAGTCAGCGATGATGACAGCGCGATTGGCAAATGCAATCTGTTTGGCGTCTTTGGTCATATCCGCCAACACCTTCCAAAACGCTGTGATCGTGATGTTTCCGGCAAGCAGGATCACACCCAAGATGTGTGCGTAGACGAGGGTTTGGTAGAGGGTGGGGTTCAACGTGATTCCTTCGGTACGTTTCAATTGGAGCGCGCAGAACTAGCTGCGCATTTGAGGAAATGGCGTGGCACGAGCCGCACGCTGCCATTTCTTTCACTCAATACAAACTTAAAGGCAAATTCTCAGTCTTGGAATGCCAGCCTTTAGCTTCGCTCAGACGCATTACAAATCCTGAACAAAGGAAGTGTCAACGTTGTAAAGACGAGCGTACAGCAATGGCCTTGCCTTTGCTTCGACGACTTTGCCCAGCTTATGCTGCGCGCTCCCATTCACCCATCAAAAAGCGCGGCCCGTTGCCGGACCGCGCTCGTTTGAATTTGACGATGGCGAAATGGACTTCTTAGAAGTCCATATCGCCCATGCCGCCCATGCCACCTGGCATGCCGCCTGGTGCGCCGCCAGCGCTCTTCTTTGGCGCTTCAGCGATGGTGGCTTCGGTGGTGATCAACAAGGAAGCAACCGAAGCTGCGTCTTGCAGAGCCGTGCGCACGACCTTTACGGGGTCGATGATGCCGGCGGTGATCATGTCGACATATTCTTCAGTCTGAGCGTTGAAGCCGAAGGAAACCGAAGCATTCTCAAGGATCTTACCGACCACGATCGAACCTTCGACGCCTGCGTTTTCCACGATCTGACGGATCGGGGCTTGCAGCGCCTTACGGACAATATTGACGCCAGCTTCTTCGTCGTCGTTCGAGCCCTTTACGGTGATGGCTTTCGAAGCGCGCAGCAAGGCGCAACCGCCGCCAGCCACAATGCCTTCTTCCACCGCAGCGCGGGTTGCGTTCAGTGCGTCATCCACGCGGTCCTTACGCTCTTTCACTTCAACTTCAGTCGCGCCGCCAACCTTGATCACGGCAACACCGCCAGCCAACTTGGCCAGACGCTCTTGCAGCTTTTCACGGTCATAGTCAGAGGTGGTTTCTTCGACTTGACGCTTGATTTGCGCGATGCGGCCTTCGATGTCGGCCTTTTCACCAATGCCATCGACGATGGTGGTGTTTTCCTTGGTGATGGTGACTTTCTTGGCGCGGCCCAACATCTCGATGGAAACGGTTTCCAACTTAATGCCCAGGTCTTCCGAGATCACTTGACCACCGGTCAAGATCGCGAGGTCTTCCAGCATGGCTTTACGACGGTCGCCGAAGCCAGGCGCTTTCACCGCAGCAACCTTCAAGCCACCGCGCAGTTTGTTGACCACCAAAGTCGCCAAGGCTTCGCCTTCAACGTCTTCTGCGATGATCAAGAGTGGACGGCCGGATTGGACCACAGCTTCGAGGACTGGCAACATGGGCTGCAAGCTCGACAGCTTCTTTTCGTGGATCAAGATCAGAGGATCGTCGAGCGAAACTTCCATCTTGTCCGCGTTGGTGATGAAGTAAGGCGACAGGTAGCCACGGTCGAACTGCATGCCTTCCACGACGTCCAACTCGGACTCGAGGCTCTTGGCTTCTTCAACGGTGATCACGCCTTCATTGCCAACCTTGCTCATGGCTTCAGCAATCATCTTACCGATTTCTGCTTCGCCATTGGCCGAGATGGTGCCGACTTGTTCGATTTCAGAGTTCGACGAAACCTTCTTGGCCGAAGCCTTCAGGCCTGCAACCACTTCGGTTACAGCTTTGTCGATACCGCGCTTCAGATCCATTGGGTTGCGGCCAGAGGACACAGCCTTCATGCCTTCGCGAACAATGGCTTGAGCCAGAACGGTTGCAGTGGTGGTGCCGTCGCCAGCGGTGTCGTTGGTCTTCGAAGCCACTTCGCGCAACATTTGTGCGCCCATGTTCTGGAACTTATCTTCCAGTTCGATTTCCTTCGCGACCGAAACGCCGTCCTTAGTGGTGCGGGGTGCGCCAAAGGACTTTTCGATCACCACATTGCGGCCCTTAGGACCCAAGGTGACCTTTACGGCATTTGCCAAGATATCAACGCCCTGAAGCATGCGGTCGCGTGCGTCAGAACCAAACAATACGATTTTTGCAGCCATGATAGGTGCCTTTCAGAATTTAAAGAGGAGGAAGAATTAGGATTCGAGGACGCCCATGACGTCGCTTTCCTTCATGATCAGAAGGTCATCGCCGTCGATCTTCACTTCCGTGCCAGACCATTTGCCGAACAAGATGCGGTCGCCGACCTTCAGGTCCATCGCGATGCGCTCGCCGTCTTCGTCGCGGGCACCAGGGCCAACCGCAACGACTTCGCCTTCTTGTGGCTTTTCTTTAGCGGTGTCTGGGATGATGATCCCGCCTTTGGTTTTGGTTTCTTCTTCAACGCGCTTTACCAGCACGCGATCGCCAAGCGGACGAAATGCCATTTGACTTGCTCCCTTTGAGGATTGTCAGGTTTAAGAAAATCAGTGTCGGCCAATCGGACGGGCGGTGTGCTTTAGCACTCACCCTGCCCGACTGCTAACACAGCGTGGAGGTAGGGATGCCCCTTCCGCCTGTCAACAGGTGCCGAGGTGAAAAAAGTGCAGTCAGCGAAGCTTGATAACAGGATTACGAGAGAAGCTTAGGCGCGGGGTTGGAAGCCCGGCACCCCGGCCCGCCAGAGGGTGAAGGCATATTCATCCGCCGATTTTGAGTCTATCTGCTCCCGTGTGGAGCCGATGCCATGACCCTCATCAAAGGTAACGCGCATCAGGACAGGCTTTTTCTGCTTGGGCAGCACTTGCAGACGGGCGGCAAGCTTGGCGCCATGATAGGGCGCGACACGAGGATCCGTCGCACCTGTTATCACCATCACCGCTGGATAGGCGATGTCGTCTTTCACATTAAGATAGGTGTCCATGCCGACAAGATTACGATAATCCTCGGCCACCGAGGGATCGCCGAATTCTGGGAAATTGCCGGGTCCATTCTGCTCGACTTCGGTCCGCGAGCTGTTCATTGACCCCACATCACAAATCACGCCTGCGAATAGGTCTGGTCGGGTTGTCATGGCACGACCAACTGCAATGCCGCCGGCCGACGTGCCCTTGATCGTCAACTTTGATGGACTGGTCAGGCCACGTGCGATCATATCTTCGCAACAGGCGATGTAATCATTCCAAGTATTAAACTTAGTCGCCTTCTTGCCGGCTTCGTACCAAGGCCGTCCGTAATCTCCACCGCCGCGCACACTGGCGAACATAAAGATGCCGCCCTGTTCCATCATGGCGGGCCAGCGTAAATTGAGAAAGGGGGTGTTCGAAATCTGGTACGCGCCATAGGCGTCTGCCAAACAAGGTGCTGGGCCGCGCCTGGTCGCATTCTTGGCCGATATGACCACATAGGGGATTTGCGTCCCGTCTTTGGCCTTGGCGAGGTAGCGCTTACTTTCAAAGGGCGTCAGATCAATGTTGGGCGTTGGCGACAACCCGGTATCGGAGAAAGTGTCGGTATCGGGGCTATAGTTCCAAATTCCGCGATGTTGCAGCCATCCCCCTAGGACCATATCAATTCCCGGGCGGTTTACGTTGCCAAAGATTGCGTAAATTCCTGCTTCAAAAGGCATTTTGACGTCGGAAAGCTCGCCATTCTTGCTCAGCCTACGAAGCCCCTGAGGGCCGCCGTCCATGATCTGGATGTAAAGCCCATCTGAGGCAACGCCTATGCCCTCAATCGGGTTTTTGCTAGCTGGCACAACTTCCTTCGCGTTCACCAAATTAGGGATCTCAAGGTCTATTGCCACGACCCGCCCCAGAGGGCTCTCCTTCTCCGAGACAAGATAAAGTGTCGAGCCGGAAAGCGCGTAACCTGTGATCTTATCATTTTGCGCGCAGATCTTCGTCCAAGCTGGACTGCCAGCCACTATCCCATCGAGGGAGGCACTCCAAATGCTGACTTCGCGGCGAACTCCATCAACGCCCAGTAAGAGTGCAAATTTTGAATCATCACTGGGGAAAATGATCGGCACTTCGACTTCAGTCAGGTCCAAAACTTTGTTGAGACCATAAGTCGCGACGTTTAGATCGTCCTTGGGATCTTGGCCCAGTTTGTGGAGCCAGCAGACAGACTTCATGAAGTATTCTGGCGAGCCTGGCACCGACTTGTCGGACAGCCGATTGAGAAAGAATCCTGATGAATCTGGCAGCCATAGCGCTGGCCCAAACAAAGCGCGCTGAAATGTTTCCCTTAAAGTGATGCCATCGGCTACCCGAATGATGCGCCCAACAGATTCTTCTGATCCCGCGGGGGAGGAGCCATAAACAACATAGGCACCGTCTGGAGAGGCGCGCCACCAGTCAATCGAGATATGGACCCCATCCTCGCCCTTCATCAAATTAGGATCCAAAAGGACACGGCGATTGCCGTCCGGGCCTTTGACTTCAAGGCGGATCGTACTGGCCCCAGCGGGGCGCACAGTTAGAAATAAATTATCACCGGCGCGCTGAATTTCCCTGACCGCTTCAGTCCCACCCGACAAGCCAGAAATGCGCTTCTCAAGGGCGGCACGTCCGGGAATCCTATCCAAAACATGACGGGCATAGGCGCCCTGTCCTTTGGCATAAGGCAGCCAATCGGGGTCCTTTGGGTTTTCCATCCAACGGTAAGGGTCGGTTGTGGTAATTCCAAAACGGCTCATCACGACGGGTTCAACACGCGCGACTGGTGGGCGAATTGCCGCCAAAGCTGGCTGAAAGCCGATGAAACCTGCCCCTGCGACCGCACCAGCGCCCGCCAGTAATGTCCGTCGTGTCGTCATAATCCGCTCCACTTACAAAAGCAGACTCGCGCCCGCAAACCTAAAATCACGAAAATGTTACAATTGGCATTGCGAAGTCGTCAATCGAAATCAAAGACGAATTCGCTCTAAGCCTCTAACTGTTGCCAAGTACCGGCTAGACGATGACATTGCCCAGACTAATCCCTATTTGCTCGCCATGACCGATACACCCCTTACCCTCGTCAAAGCTTGGACGGCCGCCCGCAAGCGCTTGGAAGCGGCCAAAATCGACACGCCTGTGATTGATGCCCGGATCTTGTTGTTAGCGGCCGCAGAGACCGACCGCGCAACCTTGATTGGCGACCCGCACCGCCCGTTGACGCCGGAAGCGGCCATGAAATTTGAAACATTCGTGCAACGTCGCGAGCAGCGCGAACCTGCCGCCCATATCGTGGGGAAAAGGGGCTTTTGGACGCTGGACCTCATCAGCGACCGTCGAGGCCTTGTGCCGCGGCCTGAAACCGAAGTGATTGTCGATTTGATTTTAAAAACCCATGCTGTCGATGTGCCCAATCGGGTGTTGGACCTTGGCGTGGGCTCAGGCACAATCCTGTTGGCACTATTGGCTGAGCGCAAAAGCTGGACTGGGGTGGGGATTGACCGCTCGGAGGAGGCGCTTTCACTTGCTGGGGAGAATGCGTCGTTACATGGCCTAACAGACCGCGTTGATTTGCGTTTGGGCGATTGGCATCAGGGTTTGGACGAGCAATTTGATATTGTCGTCTCTAATCCCCCCTACATCCCGTCGGCCGTAATCGACTCGCTACAAGATGAAGTGCGCCTACACGATCCGCGCTTGGCACTGGATGGCGGCGAGGATGGTCTTGATCCCTATCGCATTCTGTTTGCCGCACTTCCGAAGGTTTTAAAACCTTCAGGTGTGTTTGCTTTTGAGTTCGGGATCGACCAGGCCGATGCCGTCATGGCACTCGCCCAATCCGTCCGAGGACTGATTAATTTGCGTGTGATCAAGGACTTATCTGACATTGATCGTGTCATTTTTGGGACCCTCGCCTAGACGCCAAGGTTTCCCCAACGGCTTTGGGACTCACCAAGTAAAATCAAGTCAAAAATTATCCTTTACAGATAGAAATTCCAGTCGCACACTTTCCTTGTCTGAAGCGGATCCACCCAAAAAAGGACCGCACGGACAAGGGAGGACAATATGGCTAGAAAAGCATTGCTCAACGGGGCTAGTGCCCTGTTGGCTGTTATCATGACGACAGGCGCGGCTCAGGCATTCGCACAAACCGCTACGACGGACGAAGCTCCAAAGAAAGAAGTAGAAGTTATTGTGGTAACCGGTTCCTTCATTCGGGGAACTTCGGAAAGCGCTTCTTTACCCGTCAATGTGATCAGCTCGGCTGATCTGGAAAAAGCGGGCACCCCCAGCACGGTTGAGTTGATCAAGCTCCTCAATGTCTCGAGCGGGGTACAAGGCGACACCAACCAATTTGATGCCCGCGCTCAAGGCAATGAAGGTGCTGGCTCGGTCAACTTGCGCGGCATTGGTCCAGAGCGGACACTCGTGTTGTTGAACGGTCGCCGCATGGCCTACAACCCATTCGGTTTGGTCGGCACGGTGGTTGACACCAATCTGATCCCATCGGCTGCAATCGGCCGGGTTGAAGTTCTCAAAGATGGTGCGGCAGCGACTTACGGCTCTGACGCTGTGGCTGGCGTGGTCAATTTCATTACCCGCACCAATCTCGAAGGTTTTGAAGTCGGTGGCGACTATAAAGCCATTGACGGCTCGGACGGCAATTATACGCTCGCTGCCTCATGGGGCCATCAAACCGATCGGGCCAAGCTCTTTGTCTCGCTCGGCGTCCAGATGAAGACCGAGCTTCCGATTACAGCCCGCGACTGGGCCAATCTGGACTATCTGTCTAACCCAGAAGGCGGCTGGTCGGCCGCAGGCAACCCCGGCACTTATATCGCGATTGGCCCCACGGGTGGCCCAGTTTCGGGCATTACACGCGAACCAAATTGCGGCCCCCTTGGCGGCTTTGCGGGCTTCAGTGCCACAACGCCCGTGTGCTTCTTCCACTTCACGCCCTATGACAATATCGTCGAAAAGGAAGAACGGTCGCAATTGTTTGCGAGTGCGGATGTGGACATCAATGAAGACCACAAGCTGCATGCCGAGCTTCTGATCTCCAATACGAACACGCCAGAATGGAAAACCTCGCCCAGCTACGCCTTCTTGCAGGCCCCCTCGGCACAGGCATTGCCAGCCATCTCTGGCCTACCCGGACGTTTCTTCGTGCCGGTGACGAACCCGGGCTATATTGACCTTCTGGCCAAGAACCCCGGCTTGTTCCCAGCCAGCACCATTGGGGTAAACATGTTGGCCTATCGGCCATTCAGCTACGGCGGCAACCCTAAATTCACCCCAGATGACCCACGCGGTGGCTCGCAGGGTGAACGCAGCTTCGAAGCTGTACGCGTGTCTGTTGGCATGAAAGGCAAATTGACCAGCACCATCGATTATGACGTCAATCTGGCGGCTATGGATGATACCGGTATCCGCACCGGCTATGACGTCTTGGTCAACCGCTTCCAACTCGCCCTGCGCGGCTTGGGTGGTGCCAATTGTAACGTGGCAGCCAATACGCCAGGGGCCAATGGATGTCAGTGGTTCAGCCCGTTTGGTACCGCCATTCCAGGCAACTCCATTACCGGCGTCGCCAATCCCCAGTATAATCCAGCCTTGGGCGCTGCGAACGCGGCCTTGGTGGAGTGGTTCTATCCAGAAGTGCGCACCAAGCAGACGTCCAGTCTGGTCGTGTTTGATGCGGTCATTAATGGCGAGACCAGCTTCAAGCTGGGTGATGGCCCAATTGGCTGGGCTTTGGGCTACCAGTACCGGAAGAACTCATTCCGCTCTGATTTCTCAAAGTTCTCAGACCTGACACAACAGCCTTGCGTCTCGTCACCAGACTTCAACAACAACACCTGCGCGGCCGTTACTGGCCCAACCGTGTTCTTGTCAGGTTCATTCCCAGCGAATGTTAGTGCAGACGTGAATGCGGCCTTCTTTGAACTCCGCCTGCCGTTTACCAGCTCATTTGAAGCCCAAATTGCTGGTCGCTATGAAGACTTTGGTGGGGCAGTTGGTTCAACCTTTAACCCGAAATTCTCGGCGAAATGGCAAGTCACCGACGCATTTGCCGTGCGTGGGTCCACCAGCACCACGTTCCGAGCCCCATCGGTGTCCAACATCCAGCCAACTTCTGTGACAACCTTGCAGAGTATTTTGGGCACCTTCCGGGCGGTCGATATCTTCGGCAACCCGAATTTGGACCCTGAAACGGCGACCACCTATAATATTGGTGCCTTGCTGAACACGGGAAATTTCAAAGCCTCGATCGATTACTGGCGCTTTGACTTTGACAATCCAATCGTGAGCGAGCCAATCGCAGGACTTGTTTCAACCCTGTTCCCGACAACGGGTGCTGGAAATTGCGGCAATCCAACCTTTGCCGCCATCCAAGCGAAATTCACCTTCAGTGGTGGCGTTTGTAACTCAGCGAACATCTCTCGCCTCAACACGACGGTGATCAACGGTTCCGCCGTTCTGACCGACGGGGTGGACATCAGCGTCGACTACACCTTCCAAGAAATCATGGGCGGTGACTTGAAGCTCGGGTTGGATGCCACTTACACGATGAGCTATGACGTCGACCCACTCTCAATTGGTGGCGTCCCTGTCGCGCCGGCATTGGATGCTTTGGGTAAGCTGAACTTCCAAACAACAGCCTATCCACTGCCGCAATATAAAGGCACGCTCTATGGCCTTTATGAAACCGGTGGCCATTCGCTGCGCCTCGCGATGAACTTCATCGATGAGTATACAGACCAACGTACCGCCCCGTTTGCACCCAGCTTGAACTATAGCACGGTTGCTGGTGTCACCGGTTCGGTCACCACGGGCAAAACGATTGAGGCTTGGCAGTCCTTTGACCTGACCTATCGTTGGGCGATGGAAAATGACCTGACCTTTACGTTTGGGATTGAAAACATCCTCGACAAGGATCCAAGCTTTGCCCGTCTGGAACTCAATTATGACCCATTCACGGGCAACCCCTTGGGCCGGACGTATAAGATCGGCCTGAAGAAAGCCTTCGGTGGCCCTAAGTAAGATCCGAAGCCAACGCGTTTGCTGCGGCCCGACCTTTCAAAGGTCGGGCCGTTTGCTTTGAACCCAAGAGCACTTTAACTGAGAGCAACAGAATTAGGCCTTTTCAACAGAAGCTAATCAAGCTAAGAGACTATTCGTCCGTGATGCAGCCCAAAGGGGGGCCTGCATATGGAAACGACACACCATCAACTCTAGCCCAAACCTTTAATCCGCTTTCGCTTTGATCTTGGCCTTTGGTCTCGATTTAGGTGACATGCAATTGAGGCTTGTGGAATCAGGGAAATGATCGTGTGGATACAGTCTGTCCGTGAGACGTTGAAATCCATTTCGGGATTAGGTGTTAGCGATAGCTGTTTTCGGAGCCGGTTGTGCAAGGTCACGGATCAATTGCACGAAAACCACGCTCTCTTTTTTAAATCTTTGCGTGTCAGACGTCTTTTTGAAGCAGTCACGCAAAAACCATGAAGCCGGCTTGCAGGCTTGCTCATGGCATTAATTGGCCAAACCACAGCCAGGAAACAAACAGGGCTTGCATGATGAAGCGGCAACGCGGTCGGGGACGTAATCCAGGCCAAAAACCACAGAATAACAATCCAAATCGCGCCTATGAGTCGAACGGACCCGACATTAAAGTCCGGGGTTCGGCCCAAACGGTTTTTGAGAAATACCAACAGCTCGCCCGCGATGCCAATTCTTCTGGCGACCGGGTCTTGGGCGAAAACTATTTGCAGCATGCGGAACATTATTTCCGCGTTTTGCGCGCCATGCAGCCAACCTTTGTGCCCCGCACCGAAATGATGATCGCGGGCTATGAAGATGAATCCGATGATGGCGACGAGAACAGCGAAGCCATGGAAGGCGCAGAGGGCGAAGGCGCTGAAGGCAGCGAAGGCGCGCCTCAGCCTGAATTCAACCCCAACCGCCCACCCCGCGAAAACCGGTTTGACCAAAACCGTGGTGAGGGACGTAATGAACCCCGTGGTGAGGGTGATGAAGACCGCTTTGGTCGTCGTCGTCGTCGTCGCAGAGACCGGTTTGGCAATGAACTTCCCTATCAGGCCAATGGCGGCGGGGAAGAAGGTCAAGGCGAAAATGCGCGCCCACCACGTCAAGATAATCGCGGTGAAGCAGGTGGCGAGCCCGGCTTCAACGGCGGGGGCGAAAGCTATAGCCGCCCACTGAGCGCGCCACCAAGTGAATTCGCTGAGCCGACGAGCTTTAGCGAGCCACAGGAAATCGTTGCCGCTTCTGAAACCACACCAGCACGTGAACGTCGTCCACGCCCACCGCGTGCGCCGCGCCCACCGCGTGAAGCAAAAGCTGAGGATTCAGGCTTTGGCGGGGAATTGCCAGCCTTCCTAACGGCCCCGGTCCCAACACCGACGGTGGACTAAGCCAAGCGGCTTTCTTTCGAAATTTAAAGGGCGGTGAGGCTTTGGCTTCGCCGCCCTTTTCTTGTTACCGATCAGTTGACAAGCAATCACAAGGTTGTGATTAATGGCCCTTCAACTGAGGAATTTTAGCGATGTCATCTCTCGATCCTGTTCGCGTGCCTGCGAGCACCGAGCGAAATTTTTTCTTGATCTTTTGGGTGCTAAGCCTCGCAGCGGTGTCATTTGGATTTATGCCGGGTCTTGGCCCCTATCTGGCTGGGTCAAAACCGTGGCCGCCCCTTGTGGTGCATATGCACGCCGTGTTGTTTTATGGCTGGATGGCGTTTTTTCTGGTTCAGATTTGGATGATCCGCACCAAGAATCTCAAAACCCATATGAAGCTAGGGCTGGGTGGCATTGGCCTTGGCGCGGCCATGACGGTGATTGGCACCTATATGACGCTCTATATGGCCAAGTTCCATTATTTAAATGGCGAGAGCCGCCAGCTTGAATTCATGATCGTGCCCTTGTCGGATATGGTCAGCTTTCCGATTTTCTTTGTGGCGGCAATTGCCTTTCGGAAAACAGGGGCCACCCACAAGCGCCTGATGCTATTGGCGACGACGGTTTTGTTGGGTGCAGGCTTTGGACGCTTTATGGGCCGCCCCCTCTCAGAAGTCTTTGGTGACGATACGATCTTCGGCTTCTGGTTTACACTTTATCTTATGCAATTTCTGATGATGATGGGTGCCATGATCTACGACTTGGCGACGCGGCGCGTAATCCATCCTGCTTACCTCATGGGCGTGCCTTTCGTGCTAGCCGTTCAGCTATTCACAGCCTATGTCATCACCAATCCGGCGTGGCCGAGCTTCGCAAAAAGTTTGATTGGAGTGAGTTGATGAAGTTTACATTTCAGCCTTTGCGTTCGGCCTTGGCGGTAGGTTTTGTTGCGACCGCCAGTTTGGTTTCAGGCTGTGACGTCAAGGCAAAGGTCGATATCGCAGAAGGTGGCAGAATCGCTTTCGTTGAGCCCGTCATTCGCACTCCGATCGCAGGGCGTCCAACTGCAGGCTACTTCGGCTATGAACGTTCATATAACTCGACGGATCGGATCATTGCGGTGGCATCACCCGCATTCAAACGCGTTGAAATGCATGACAGCGTTACGGAAGGCGGGATGAAGAAGATGGTCAAGCTCGATACGCTTGATCTACCGGCCAAAAGCGCGATTAAATTTGCGCCTGGCGGCAAACATCTTATGCTGTTCGAGCCCACAAAAGAGCTCAAAGACGGCGATCAGGTTAAAGTGACGTTTGTGTTCGCGGAGCAGAACCCAATGGTCATCACCTTTAATGTGCGAGACGTCGTTCTCATTACTGGCACTGAGGAATCCATGGACCATAGTAAGATGGATCACGGCTCCATGGATCATGGTGCCATGAACCATGGCGACAAAAAGCCTTGATCGCACGCGCCCTGCGTGAGGTAAGGCGCTAGGGTCTAGTCGGGGCGGGGTGACCTCGTTAAACCTGAGCGCGTGACCATTCCTCTTGATGCCCAACCCCGCACTTTTGTCGAACGCGCCCCACAGGCGTGGCAACCTTTTTTGCGCCTATCCCGCTTTGACCGCCCGATTGGGTTTTGGCTTTTGGCCTTGCCTTGCTTGATGGGCCAATTCTTGGGACGCGCAGGAATCGGATTTTCGGCACTCGACGCGCTCCTCATCGCTTTGTGGGTCATTGGCTCCATCGCCATGCGTGGGGCCGGCTGCAGTTTTAACGACCTTGTCGACCGCGATATTGATGCCCAAGTAGAGCGTACAGCTGGCAGGCCCCTGCCCGCAGGCTTGATCAGCGCCAAACAAGCCCTGATCTGGACTCTGGCGCAATGTTTTGTGGGCCTTCTGGTTTTGCTCGTCTTGCCCACACCCGCCCAAATCATGGCACTGTGCGCCATCCCGATGGTTGCAGCCTATCCTTTCATGAAGCGCATCACGTGGTGGCCACAGGTGTGGCTGGGCCTCACGTTCAATTGGGGGGTTTTGGTCGGCTATGTCGCCGTGATGGGCAGCCTCGATGCGTCCGCACTTGCCCTTTATGCAGCCTGCGTGGCTTGGACGATTGGCTATGACACCATCTACGCCCAGCAAGATGTTGAAGATGATGCACTGGTCGGCGTGAAATCCACCGCGCGCTTGTTTGGCGATCATGCCAAGCGTTGGGTTGGCGGATTTTACCTTTCCACGGCGCTATTGGCTGCTGCGGCGTGCATGTTGCGCGATCAACCCCTTGCCAGCCTGATTGTCGGCCTGTCAGGGGTCTTGGCCTTTGGCTTTCACCTCTTGGGGCAAATCCGGCAAATTCCTGTCACTGGGCTAGCCAAAGACCCTTTAGCCCTGTTTAAATCCAACAAGACAGCTGGCTTGATCTTGGTGGTCGGCCTGATGGTGCAAGCCTTAGTCGGCTGGACGCTGTCCTTGGGGGGATTGGGATGAGCGAAGCCTTGGCAGCTTTAGACCCGGTGATGGCGCGCTTAGTTGCCGCCCATGGCCCATGCCCCATCCCGACGCGTGAGAGCCAAAGCGCGTATCAGAGCCTGTTTCGCGCCATCGTCTATCAACAATTGTCCGGCAAAGCGGCAGGCACAATTTTAGGCCGCGTTCTCACCCTGTGTGGCGACCCGGAGGCTGCACCTGACCCTGCAGACTTCTTGAGCCATTCTGATGAAGCGCTGCGCGCGTGCGGCCTGTCGCGGCAAAAGTTGGCGGCTTTGCGCGACCTCTCTACGAAACGGCTGGAAGGCATTGTACCCGATAGTGCTGAGATTGATCATCTGCCAGATGAGGAGATCATCACCCGCCTGACCGCCGTGCGCGGCGTTGGTCAATGGACGGTGGAGATGTATTTGATGTTCACCTTGGGCCGACCCGATGTGTGGCCCGTGGATGATTTGGGTGTGCGCAAGGGCTGGATGATCGCCCATGGCCTGCCCGAAATGCCCAAGCCCAAGCCGTTTAAAACCATGGCTGACCATTTGCGCCCATATCGAACGCAGGTGGCTTGGTATTGCTGGCGCGCCGTCGATACAGTGACGCCCGATGCGTAAACGCTGGTTTCCACTGGCATTCTGCCTTGGCCTGACGGCGTGCGCGAGCTTGCCAACGCGAGAGGCCTTGCCGCCCGGACAGGCTTTGATCGGGACTTGGGATAATCAAGCACAGATTAAAGCCGCCCCTCCAGAACTTGTGCGCCCACCAGTTGCAGGAAACCCCTATCCTTGGGTGGATGGGCAAAGCGCGCAATTCTTTGAGGTCCGCGCCCCGAACATCGCCGGACCAAAAGATCAGGCCATCTATCTAATATGGCGCAGTGGAAGTCCGACTGGCCCGATCAGTCGCCAACGTCTGTGGGTGTTTCGCCCGCAAGAGGGTGGCAAGATTTCGATGGACTTCTACGCCTTCAAAACCCCTGAAGCCTTCGCCGACGCAGGTCCAGGAAGCAAAGCCTTCGAAGCAGTGACTATTGAGGATTTAACGGCCTATGGGCCCGCCTGCAGCTTGCCGGTGATCAAGACCGCGACTGGCTGGACGGCGTCTATCCCCACGACCTGTTCAATCATAGCCCGCTCGGGCCGCAAAATGACCCTATCGGCCGACTTGCAGGTTGATGGAGACCGCTTCAGCTATCAAGAACACGGCCTACTAGAAACTGGGGCCTATGCGTTTAAGGTACCCGGCGGCCCCGCCTATGAATTCAACAAAAAAGGACCTGCCTCATGACCCTGCTCATCCTTGGACTGATCATCTTCTTAGGCTCACATGCTTTCATTCGATTTCGTGGGCCTCGGGACCAAATGGCCAGCAAATTGGGCGCTCAGCCTTATCGCGGCGTGTTTTCCCTGATCAGCTTGGCAGGCTTTGTGCTGTTGATTTTCGGCTATGGCCAATATCGCGCAGCGGGCATGATCCCAGTCTGGACCCCGCCGACTTTCCTCAGCCACATCACGCTGTTGTTGATGTTGCCGGTGATGATTTTGTTGGTAGCCGCTTATTCGCCCGGTAAAATCAAAGCTGCCGTTGTCCACCCCATGCTGGCAGCGGTCAAAATCTGGGCTTTGGCGCACCTTTTGGCCAATGGAGACTTAGGCTCAATGCTCTTGTTCGGCAGCTTCTTTGCTTGGGCTTTGTTTGCCCGCATTCGCCTTGGAAAAGCCGAGCGCGTGACCTTGCCGATGAGCACGGGTGACTGGATTGCGATTGGTGGCGGGCTTGCTGTCTGGGTTGGGTTTATCGCGGGTCTGCACAAAATGCTGATCGGCGTCAGCGTTTTTGGCTAACCCATGGCCTCACCCACGATCGACCCCAAAACTATCTTTACGCCAGACGAGTGGGCGGGCTTGCGCCAGCGCAATGACTGGATCGGCTTAGGACTGGTCGTTCATGCTTATGTGCTGATCGGCTTGGCCGTGGCGCTTTTTGCTTGGGCGCCAAACCCCGTGACCTGGTTTATCGCGGTCATGGTGGTGGGCGCGCGCCAATTGGGCTTAGCCATCCTGATGCATGAAGCGGCCCATGGTGGCCTCAGCACCAACCAAAAGCTCAATGACTTTGTTGGCCATTGGCTGTGTGGTGCACCTGTCGGCGCGTCTCTGCATCGATATCGGCCCTATCACCTCTCACACCATCGCAATACCCAACAAAGCAATGATCCAGACCTTGGCCTTGCCGCCCATTTTCCGATCAGCAAAAAGAGCTATCAGCGCAAGTTAATCCGCGATTTGACGGGGCAGACCTTTTTCAAACATACGCTGCGGCCCTTATGGGGATTTCTGCGCGCACCGGCTCAAGCAAGCCCTGAGGCGCGCGCCGCTGCCCTGACGTTTTTGGGCGCACAGGCGGTGGTGTTCATCTTGTTTGCTGCCGCTGGCCAAGCATTAGCCTTTGTGACAATCTGGCTTGTCGCCCAAGCCAGCTGGTATCCGGCCGTTACGCGCCTGCGCAATATTGGCGAACATGCCTGCGCAACACCAGACCCTAGCGACCCATGGCGGCTTGCCCGCACGACCTATGCGAACCCGTTAGAACGCCTTCTGATTGCGCCCTATTGGGTCCATTACCATGCCGAGCATCATTTATGGATGTACATCCCGTGCTATCGGCTGGAGGCTACCCATGCGCTCTTGAACCAAAAGGGTTGGACCGAAAAGATGGAAATCAAGCAGGGCTATCGCCAGATTTTAGAGTTGGCGACGGCAAAGCAAGCCTTATAAATTAAGGCTCCAGACGCACTGGCGTTGGATTGGCCTCCAAAGCAGGCAAAGCGCCATAAGGCGACTTGCCGCTGCTAGGCATATCGCGATCAATTGCGGCAGTTTCAGCCGCATTCGACGAAGAAACCACGCTTGTGGCGCACCCAGCCAAGACCATGAGCGAAACAGCGGTGAGAGCAACTAACTTAAGTGCCATGACATCCCCCGATACCCAGCAAACCCACGCATAAACATTGTCTACCCCTATCGGAATGGTACAGTTTCTCTGGATTTCGCTGAATCAACACAACTTATGATACAGATCGAAAGCTAAACACAGGCCTAGGATTGTCAAGTATTTAGAATAGGATTTTCGAGCCCTGCTGAACAAGAAAAAAGCCCAGTCCGAGGTTCGAACTGGGCCTTCACCTGCTTTAGTGATACGTGGCTTAGCTATTGGGCTGGCTAGCTGGTGCCGCAGCACCTTCTGGCTCCAACGTCACTTTCATTGGATTTGGGACCAAGTCCAACATAGCACCAGAGCTTGCGTCCACGCCCGCACCAATCAGGCCACCAACTAGAACGTTTCCAGCCATAGCCGCGCCACCAGCGCCAGCTACTTTGGTGACAACGGTGCCAGTGTAGGTCTTATAACCTGGCTTCGTGATGGTGACCGTGAACTCAGACTTGCGTGGCATCTTGAACGTACACGGTGTTGCCAAGCAGCCATAGCCATTTGTTGTCGCAACCGTCGCGCCAGATGGCATGGTCTCGACGGTGAAAGTCGTGTTCGTACCACGCGTAATTGTCGCACAACCAGAAACAGCCATGACTGAAACCGCGACAACAGCAACCAATTTTAACTTCATATTTTCCCCCAAAAAGTCAAGCAAAACAGGACACAAGTCATAGGAATACTTATCGTAAGCCCCCAATCCTTTTTTAGTTTTGCTCAGCCAACACAACTTACGATATGAAGCCCAAGCTAAACACGAGCTTTAGCTTGTCAATCATTTAGAGTGTAGATTATGGAGTCCTGCAAAGGCCCCTTGTGATGGCACCTTTGTTAAGGAAATAGGGGTCCATGACCATTGAAAGCTTAGCGCCTTTTATCCTTGCCAATACCCGCCAGCTTCAGCCACCCCACTGCCCTGAGATCACCTTACATTTGGCAGACGAAGCGGTGGCTCTGTGGCAGTTAAGTGCCGAGGAACTTGATCAGAAAGGCCTTCCCCTCCCTTTTTGGGCGTTTGCTTGGGCGGGTGGACAAGCCCTCGCGCGCTATCTTCTCGACAATCCAGACCTTGTGAGCGGCAAGGACGTGCATGACTTAGCCTCAGGCTCTGGTTTGGTGGCGATCGCGGCCAAGCTCTCGGGCGCAAGTAAAGTGACTGCGGTCGATATTGATCCCTACGCCATTGCAGCCATTGACCTAAACGCACACTTGAACGGGGTGAGCCTTCTCACGCATCAAGGCGACATCATCGGCCAGCCGCTTGAGACAGACGTACTATTGGTCGGCGATCTCTTTTACGAGCGCGAACTCGCAGAGCCTTTATTTGTTTGGCTCAAGCAGTGCCAGCAGGCCGGAATTCTGGTCTTGATTGGGGAC
Organism: Aquidulcibacter sp.; assembly: GCF_049239865.1. Lineage (NCBI taxonomy): Bacteria > Pseudomonadati > Pseudomonadota > Alphaproteobacteria > Caulobacterales > Caulobacteraceae > Aquidulcibacter > Aquidulcibacter sp. The sequence continues at coordinate 78,805 of NZ_JBMLTR010000219.1, read as the reverse complement.
CCAGGCCGGACCTATTTGCCGAAGGCAGGCCTAAAAGAACGCGCCTGTTACCAGATCGAAGTATCACGCGAGCTAGAAGATCAGGACGTCAAGGTGACTCGGGTTTGGGGCCTCGCTTGACCCTCACCTGATTGTTCGATTGAAGAGCAATGAGATCAGCCTATGTGTTAGGCGAAACGCACAAAGCGCAAATCCTTTGAGAGGGAAACGACATGAAACAATGGTTGGCTGCCATATTGGCGCTTTGCAGCGTTAGCGCCTGTTCTGGCCCGCAAGTGCTCAACCTCGTTGCACAAACGCCCGGGCCGGTTCAGCACAATATTGCTTATGGCCCACTGCCACGCCACACCCTGGATATCTATTCCCCGAAAGTTATGAAGCCAGACACCCCCGTTTTGGTGTTCTACCATGGCGGATCTTGGCAATATGGTTCGAAGGACGACTATAAATTCTTAGGCTCGGCCTTTGCGGCGCGCGGTATTCAAACTGTGATCGTCAATTACCGCTTGCATCCAGACGTGATTTTCCCCGCTTTTGTTGAGGACGGTGCCAAAGCGCTTGCCTATACCCAAAAGTCGATCGCCAAAGGCCGCCCTGTATTCATCTCGGGACATTCCGCTGGGGCCCATATTGCCGCCATGATCGCGCTGGACCCTGAATTCCTCGCCGCGGAAGGCACCAATATTTGTGATGCAACTAGAGGCTTGATTGGTATTGCTGGGCCTTATGACTTCACCCCAGTCGAGCCAGTTTTCAAGCGCATCTTCCCGACTGAAATTCTGCCCAGCACCAAGCCGATCAATTACGTCGCCAACAAGGCCCCGCCTATGCTGTTGCTGCACGGCACCAAGGATATGACCGTGGACCCCAAACGGAGCGAGCAAATGGCCGCCGCCTTGGCCCAGCATGACAATCTGGCGCAAGTGAAGCTCTATCCCGGTGTAGAGCACCTCTACATCATCGGCGCGATCTCGCCTGTGGTTCGGCGCAGCGCACCGACCTTGGTCGATACCGTCAACTTTATCCAAGAGCAGAAATCGGCTGGTTATCCAGGTTGTAGAAATCAGGTCAAAAGCTGATGCGGCGCTTTGATCCCGCCGCCCGCAATGTTTTGGGTGGCCCGCTCGAGATCTGCTCTATGGATCCACTCACGGGCTGGTTCCGCAATGGTTGTTGCGAGACCGAAGGGCTCGATCACGGCACACATGTTGTCTGCGCCGTGATGACGGAGGCCTTTCTGACCCATCAACGTCGCGAAGGAAATGACCTCATAACGCCGCGCCCTGAATATGGCTTTGCGGGCCTGAAACCGGGCGATCAATGGTGTGTGTGCTTGACGCGTTGGAAAGATGCGCTGGATGCCGGCTGTGCGCCGCCGATCATGTTGGAAGCCACCCATGAGGAGGCTTTGGTGGTTGTTCCTTTGAAGACTCTGAAAGCCTATGGGGCGGAGGCCTAAAGCCTATGTCAGATATCGCCGAGCCCAGCTTTGAAGACCTTGGCGCAGGCCGCGCCCGGCTCACCCTCGTTCGGGATACACCAACTGGTCCAAAACTCTGTGAGATCACCTGGTATCACCGGAGTGATGGTACGCGTGTCCTTGATCACACCTTCGTCCCGCCAGCGCTCAATGGCCAAGGCTTAGCGGCAACCCTGACAGAGGCAGCCCTCACTTTGGCACGACAAGATCAGGTCCGGATCGTGCCGCAATGTTCCTATGTGGCCCGCTGGATTGACCGCCATCCCGCTTGGCAGGATTTGGTCGCGTCCTAGTTACGCGCGCACGAGAAGACCGTTTAGGGCGTTCATTTCAACGGCGTCGGGCAATTCCCACATGGTCTCGACAAAATCGAACATGGAACGGTCGACCTCCATCGCGTAGGTATCGCCCTTATTCGCATTGCGGCCTTCGACCCGCGCCCATCGTTCCTCGACCGGCACATCGAGAACATGCAGCACGACAGGGATTTGCGCTTCGGCGGCCAGCTTGGCGAATTTCTGCCGATGGGCCGACTTCGTAAAACCCAAGTCTAAAATAGCCGGAACCCCAATCGAGACAGCCTGTTTCGCCGTTTCAAAGATCATGGCCTCACACCGATCAATGCGCGCCATCGTCCAGTCGAATTCGATTGGCTGCGGGCTATCCTGCCAAAACAAAGTCACCATCCAGCGATCGATGGCAAAGTGGAGGCCACCTAAGTCGCTCGCCAGAGCTTGGGCGTAGGTTGACTTGCCCGCGCCTGTACTGCCGCAGATCAAATGAAACGCTGCTTCTGCCATTAGCCCTGCCCCTCGTCCGGAAATGCCCGTCTGCTTAGGTGTTGAAGATGGGCTTGTACATCATTTGGCCAGTTTGCGATCAAGGACAAAAAGCGTGCCTTCTGGCCTGCAAACAATGCCCGAGACACCTCATCATAATCTGGTGCATTTCCTGACACAGCAGCCATAAACCGGTAAAGCGCGTCTCGCCCTTCCGTAATGGCACCTGCGCCTTCAGTCTCACGTCGGGCCGCTTCAACCAATTTTCGCAAGGTGACGCTGGCACCACCCGGCTGGCGGGCCAACCAGTCCCAATGGCGCGGGAGAAGCGTGACTTCTCGGGCCGCGACGCCCAATTTGGGTCGACCTACCTTGCGTGCTGACGGAAGCTCTACCGGCTCTAGACGCGCGACAACATCAGCAACACTCCCCCGCAAATCCAACTCAATCGGCTGACTGGTCTCGCCATGAAGGACCAAGACCGAAAGGTTGGGGTCTGTGTCCAATTGTTGTTTGACGCTGGCCGCCACCTCACGCAGAGGCCCAAAAGCCAGCATACTTGGGCCAGCAAAGGCAATCGCGGGTAAATTTTCTTGATAGGTCATGTTCATCTCCTGTCGCTAATTATTATCCGGATAAAATAGGTGACGTCAATATCATCCGGATAAAATTATGCAGCGACGACACCCTGCGCACTGTCACGTGACTGAAAACAGGGATGACCTGACCCCTGCCTCGGACTACATGAGGTCGGACGGAGGACACATGGCCTATAAAAGTATGCGCGAGTTCATGGCGCGGTTGGAGAGCGAGCAAAAACTGGTGCGCGTGCGCGAACCGGTCTCGACTGTCTTGGAGATGACGGAGATTCAGACGCGTCTCTTGGCGACAGGCGGGCCTGCAACCTTGTATGAGCATGCCTTGATGGCAGATGGCTCAAAATCCAGCATGCCGGTCCTCACCAATTTGTTTGGCACCGTCGAGCGCGTGGCCATGGGCGTAACCATGGACGGCAAGGACCGCCGCACGGCGCAAGACTTGCGCGAAGTGGGCGAGTTGTTGGCATTCTTGCGCCAGCCAGAGCCGCCACGTGGCCTAAAGGAAGCTTTTGACCTGCTACCTTTGGCCAAAACCGTCATGCAAATGCGGCCCAATACGATTTCGGGTGGGGTGTTTGCCAAAGCGCCGTGCCAAGAGGTGGTTTGGGAAGGCGCGGATATCGACTTGTCGCGCTTGCCCATACAAAGCTGCTGGCCCGGTGAGCCTGCGCCATTGATCACTTGGCCCCTGATCGTCACCAAAGGGCCGAGCGATAAGCGGCAGGATAATTACAATCTCGGCATTTATCGGATGCAGCAATTGGGTAAGGATCGCGCCATTATGCGCTGGCTCGCCCATCGTGGTGGTGCCCAACATTACAAGCGCTGGAAAGATACCAAGCCCGAGCCTCTACCCGCTGCCGTCGTCATTGGGGCAGACCCCGGCACCATTCTCGCTGCTGTGACCCCAGTCCCGGACACGTTGAGCGAATATCAGTTCGCAGGCCTGATGCGCGGCCGAAAGCTGGACCTCGTTCCCTGCAAGACGATCCCGATTGAAGTGCCAGCGGAAGCTGAAATCATCATTGAAGGCCACGTGCTGCTGGATGAATTCGCCGATGAAGGCCCATATGGCGACCATACCGGCTATTACAACTCCGTCGAGAAGTTCCCGATCTTCCAAGTCTCCTGCATTACCATGCGCAAGGATCCGATCTATCTTTCGACCTTTACGGGCCGGCCGCCCGATGAACCCTCGGTTTTGGGCGAGGCGCTGAATGAGGTCTTCATCCCGCTTCTTCAGCAGCAATTTCCCGAGATCACAGATTTCTGGTTGCCGCCAGAGGGCTGTTCCTATCGCATTGCCGTGATCTCGATGAAGAAGGCCTATCCGGGCCATGCCAAAAGGGTGATGATGGGCGCTTGGTCGTTTTTGCGCCAATTCATGTACACCAAATGGATCATTGTGGTGGATGACGATATCAATGCACGTGACTGGAAAGATGTGATGTGGGCCGTCTCCACCCGTATGGACCCAGCGCGCGATATCACCCTCGTTGACCGCACGCCAATCGACTATTTGGACTTTGCCAGCCCAGAAAGCGGCCTCGGGTCCAAAATTGGCCTTGATGCAACCAATAAAATCCATCCCGAAACCCACCGCGAATGGGGCGAAGAAATCCGGATGGACAAGAAAGTCATTGATGCTGTGACAGAGAAATGGGGTCGCTTGGGCCTACCCGGTGAAGGCAAGCCAATCTGGAAATAGCGCTGGCTAACGCGGTCAAGCGATAAGGTTGACGCGCGGGCCATCGGTTCGGGTGTCAGTGTGAGGGCTTGTATCGCGGCGTACGTTCAAATCCGCCAGCAGCCCGCCGAACTGCACAGCGTCTGAAAACACTTTGGTCTTTGCGGGCTGTTCATTCGGTTGCGCGCTGTCCTTGGGATGGGCAGGGTCGATGTTCTTCTTGGCATAAGACACATCGGTGCAGTCGCGGCACATATAGCCATTGACGATTTCCATGATGCACTTCCTCACTGAGACTTCACTCAATGGAGGTTACGCAGCACCTAAGACTTTGGTTACAGTAAACATTTATCGCTGAACCAGAATGGATTTTATGGTTTCTACTTCCTTAACGCCGCTTAGCAGCCTCTAAAGCCAAAGCGCGCTTGGCCCGGTGAACGGCGGCATCTAATTCCTGCAGAAAGCGCGAGCGGTCTGAAGCCGCAAAGGCCCGCGGCCCAGAGGTTGCGACCCCCATGGCACGAAGGTGCTCGCCAATTTCACGACCCGCCAGCGCGGAGCCAATGGAATCGCGCGTGAAGGGCTTGCCTTGATTGCCAATCGCTTGTGCCCCGGCTTTCAAAGCCCGATCGGCCAAGGGAATGTCTTGGGTGATAACAATGTCGCCGGTGCGGCATCGTTCGGCAATCCAATCATCGGCGGCATCAGGGCCGGCATCGACGACCAGTCTCTCAATCAATGGATGAGCCGGAATTTGGATAAAACTATTGGCCACGACCAAGGTCTGCAAGCCATAACGCAAAGCGACTTTATAGACCTCATCTTTGACGGGGCAGGCGTCGGCATCCACAAATAGGCGAGTCATGCCGCTTTATGACTGAAAGCTTTGGTCAGCACCAGTCTAGCACCAGTCTAGCACCAGCAAAGGGTCAGTCGCGCCGACTAGGCACTTCGATAAAGCCGGAATAATCGACCATGCGCTGCGGCATTAGTTCTTCAAACTGTTCCCGCATGACGCGCGCCAACTTCAGACCGAGATATAGGGCCAAACTGCCCATTGCGACCAAGATAAGACTTGCAATGATAACTGGCATCTGCGTGCCTCCCCACCATTTTTTCTCAGGCTACCACCCGAGTGCTGAAATCCGATAAACTTACTCTTCACGTTTATGATGCGCCTTTTCATTCATTCTTAAAGGCTGCTTCGATGACGATTTGATGTTATCTGCCTGATGAACAGCCAATTTTGGCTCATTGAAGGGGGCCATCATGACCGCATCCGCCGCCATCTCACTATATACAGGCTTGAATGTAATGATTATTTTTGCGCTAATCTGGCAAGTTATCGCCCATCGCCGCCGCGAAAAGATCACATTGGGCGACGGCGGATTTCCGCCATTGATTCGTGCCATTCGCGCCCACGCCAATGCAACCGAAGTAGCCCCTATCGCCTTGATCGGCCTGATAGCGATGGCCATGGCTAATGCGCCCCTTTGGGCCATTCACGCCGGCGGACTCAGTCTAACACTTGGCCGCGCATTGCATGCCTATGGGTTAAGCCGGGTGGAAGGAGCATCCTTTGGCCGCATGGTGGGGATGGTATTGTCGTTGGTTGCCTTGCTTTGGATCGGAATAGTTTGCATCTGGGTCGCCTTCTAGGGAAGGCGTAGTACCAATCGACAAAGGGCCGCTGCTCGAAAGCAGCGACCCTTCAGCCCCCTAAGAGCGCCAAGTAGCGCCCTTAATTCTGTGATCGACCAAATCCCTGTTCGATTGGATCAAAATACGCCTTGGCCAACGCCGCCATCGACGAACATCGATGCGCGGAAAGTTGCAGCTTGCTGAGTAGCCGACTGACGTGTGTTGGTGAAGGTCTCCGTCCGGGTGATGGTGGCGAATTTGATGCCTGGACCGAAACGACGCAGAAGTGAGCGCTCGTTGCAATCCGCTTCTGCCTTTTGCGCAACACACTGAACGGTTGCAGCACCTACGGCACCCTTGTCGCCCTTGTAGGACAAGGCCTGACCTTTTTGGCACGAAATGGTACGACCGCCATCGAAATTGGCTTCACCATTGACGACTTTGCCGATGGTGACGTCCATCCGGGTCCCAGCCATACAACGGAAAACTTCGCCGTCGAACTCAGCGCCGACTTTCGCATCGCCATTGGTGCGCGAAGCTGGGTGTGGCATGCCACGGTCGTCCATGCAGACGGCGCGGATGGCAATGGTTTCCGTGATCGTGCGGCTATCTTGGAACTGTTCCATCACAGTTGCCATTTGACCGCCAGAAACTTGCAAGCCGTCGATAAGGCCGGTGGTCGCAGGCATTGGGACCGAGAAGCCACCGCCGCCGCCGCCGCCAATATAGACACCGCCGCCACCGCCGCCGCCCACCACAGTGGTGCTACCGCCGACATAGGTGTTACCACCTACCAGAACATTGGTGCCGCCGAAGTAGCTGCCGCCAACGCTGACATTCACATTCGGGCCAGGCACATAGACATTTGGCACGCCGATGATGTGGCCAGTGGCAGAGCCACAGCAACCGCCCGATGGGCCTTGAACGACTGGGATATTTGTTGTGCCGTTACCGCCGGTGCCACAGCTATTGCAGCCACCCGCTTGAGCGGATGATGCCATAAAGGCCGCTAGAAGTGTGGCTGCGGCGATGTATCGAACTGAAACACTCATGGTGGGACTCCCCGAAATTTACAGAACCATCCAGCAAGTCCGGCGCCAATTTCGCGCGTGTGGAGAGTATAGGCGGTCAAGGTCACCGAACTGGTTTGGCATGAGACGTGCGCTACCCTTCGGAAAGCTGCCAGAAGGCGGCTAAAACCGAGGAAATAGACATGCATTACGGCGCACTCCATCCAGAAAGCCGGGCTTTCTTGAGCTCTTGGCAGGCCTTAAACGGGCTTGCAGACCAATCTGAGACAGGGTCTGCCATGTCAAAAGATGCGTCATCCATGATTGGGCGTATCTTTTTGGCGCAACGAGCGAGCGAAGGTGTCTTCACCTTTAAGACTGTCGGCGCGGACTTAAAGCTCTGGACTGGTCGCGATTTACGCGATCATGATGTCGCAAGCCTCTTCCACGGTGCCGACCGAAGCCTCATTCGCGCCCTCCTAGAGTCGGCCATCACAGGTCCCGGCCCCGCATTGGCCCGTGCAGCCGCCTTTGGTGCCGGCTTTGGGCAAAGAACCGAAGTGGAGTGGGTTTTCTTACCTTTGACAGATAAGTCGGGTGCTGAGCGGGTCCTAGGCCTCTTTCAGCCAATCAGCCAATCGCCGTCGATTTCAAAACCAGTGCTGCGCTTTTCATTGACGGCGCTGCTGCCACCAACACCTGAAATGCCCGTGCGTCAGGGTCTGCGCCTCGTCGTCAGCCGCGACTAAGCCTCTCTAGGCCTCTGGCTGCGCCCCAGTTTGAAACTGCAGCGCCGCAAGCTCTGCGTATAGGCCACCTCTGGCAATCAGCTGGTCGTGCGTGCCCGCCTCGACAATACGGCCTTGGTTCAGCACCAAAATCAGATTGGCCCGGCGGACCGTCGACAGGCGATGCGCGACCACAATCGTCGTGCGATTAGCGGCAAAGCGGTCAAGCGCCTCTTGAACGCGGGCTTCTGAGTCAGAGTCGAGGGCACTGGTAGGCTCATCGAGCAACAGGATGGGGCAGTCGCGCACAATCGCTCGCGCCAAAGACAGACGCTGGCGTTCGCCGCCTGAAAGACGCGACCCTCGCGGTCCAACTTGTGATGACAACCCGTCTGAGAGCCGATCCACAAAATCACACGCCGCAGCTGATAAAGCCGCGCGAATGGCAGCCTCATCCGCGCCAGGCAATCCCATTGCGACATTATCGGCTATGGAAGCATCAAATAGCGTAGCATCTTGGCTGACCAAGGCAATGTGTTGGCGCAAACTTGCCAAGGTCGCCTGACCAATGTCTTGGCCATCAATCAAAACGCGCCCGACACTTGGATCAAACAAGCGCGGAATCAGATTGAGAATGGTGGACTTGCCAGAACCCGACGGCCCAACCAAAGCCAAGGTTTGTCCAGGCTCTGCCGTAAAGCTGATCGTGTCGAGCCCCACGGTGCCATTGGGCCAACTAAACCCAACATTTTGAAACTCAATTCGGCCGGGGCCACGGGCAAGGGTGACCGCTTGAGGATGGTCGGCAATGCTGGGGGCTTCATCTAGGACAGAGAAGAAGCGCTCTAACGCCGAAAGCCCCTCCTGCAGGACACTGTTCAAGCCGCCAAGACTGCGGATCGACTGGGCGGCCAATAGCAGCGAAGCGATAAAGGCCGTCAGCGTACCAACACTCGCCGCTCCTTGGGTGATGCGAAAGCCTGCAAAGGCAAAAACGCCCGCAATCGCAAGCCCGCCCAGGACTTCAAGGATAGGGTCCACGCGGCCCTTTTGTTCAGCCATTTTGAGCAATAGCGACATGCGCGTGGAAAGCGCCGCCCCTACCCGGTTGCTCTCAGCCTTCTCCAAGCCGTAGGTTTTTACCAACCGAATGCCGCCCAAGCTTTCTTCAACCACGCCCGCAAGGTCTGCTGCTTGGTGCTGGGCGCGAGCGGCGGTCTTGCGAAGCCTTGCCCCAATCATGGAAACCGGACCAATCGCCAAGGGCAGGATGACAAGGCACACAAGAGCCAATTGCCAGTCGCCCATAATCATAACGGCTACGACGCCGACCAGCGTCAGAATATCGCGAACTAGGCTGTTGGCTGCCCGCAGCACCGCTTCACGAACCGCATTGATGTCATTTAGAAAGCGCGCCGAGAATGCGCCCGATGGTTCAGAGCTAAGCCTGGCAAAATCCAAGGTCAAAAGCTTGGCAAACAAGTCTTGCTGCAATTTCGTCGTGGCAGCGAGCGCGACGCGATTGGTCAAAACGGTCGAGGCATAAAGCGCTATGCCCTTGATCAAGGTCGCGACAATAATCGCCAAAGGCCCGATCGTGGCCATCGCGGCCGGGGTCAGCCAATGGGGTGTGCCGTCTGCTACTTGGCCGGTGCCTGCGCCAAGTTTGGCCAAAGCATCGATGACTTGACCAAAAAGCCAAGGATAAGAGGCCGAGGCGGCAGCAACCACCGCCATCAAAATGGTTGCCACCCACAATACGCCTGCATGCGGTGTCAGCCAGCCCGACCAAAACCGCTTGATCAAATCGGTGCTTCGCCCCGATTGTGTGGCGGCGTCCTTAGTGATCGTCTTCATCCGGGGTTGGCCCGTTCGGATCGATCAAGCGGTGGGCGTGGATGACAAAATAGCGCATATGGGCGTTATCCACTGTGCGCTGGGACGCGCTCTTCCACGCGTCGCGGGCTTCGGCATAGTTAGGATAGGCCCCAACAAAGTCCATTGCCTTTAGATCGCGAAACTCGACATCCTCTAAGTCTTGAACCTCCCCACCGATCACGATGTGGAGTAATTGTTTCTTTGGGGCGGCTTTACGTTCCATTCGTTCCTCACGACAGTTTTACATGGTGGACGCGTTCAATGAGTAAGGGATGGAGGGGCTTGCCCGCAACCACCAAACTTTTCTGAAGCGGTACAAGCTGATTGTAAACAAAGGCTGCACCTTCATGCGTCGTCGCCAGCGCGCCTGCCTCATCCACGATTACATGGGCGGCCGCCAAATCCCAGTCGCTCTTGGCTGAAAGGGCAATGGCACCATCATAATGGCCGGCTGCAACCAGACACATCCGATAAGCAATCGAATTGCGAGAGACGACATCCATCTCGGGCCAAGGCGTTGGCCAAGCCGGATGGCGGAACATGCCGGGATCGCCCAGCATGGCACAGCCTTCCAGCTGATCGACCTTACTGGGCTGGATCGCCACCCCATTCAGACGTGCGCCACCTCCTTGAAATGCGTCAAACATCTCGCCCGTAGCTGGATTAAACACCACCCCTAAAACGGGCTGACTATCGGCCAACAAGCCAATACAGATGGTAAAATGAGGCTTAGCTTTGATAAAGGCACGTGTGCCATCAATTGGGTCCACCACCCAGCAGAAGCGTGCCGATTGGCGCGATTGATCGTCGACGGTTTCTTCAGACAGCCAACCATAATCCGGGCGCTTGGCCAATAAGCGCTCTTTCAGCAAGGCATCTATCGCCAAATCCGCGTCACTGACGGGATTATTGGGAGACTTGTCGCGCACATCCATCTGCGTGCCGAAATAGCGCATCGCAACGGCCCCTGCCTCTGTGGCGGCCTCCAATGCAAGCGCCAGATCAGCCGCCAGATTCATGCCCTATGCCCCCGCAATTGTCATAGCGGGGATGAGCAGGCTGGGGCATTGAAGCGAAGCGCGACCATCATAATCATTGCCGGGGATGAGCTTGCTATACATATCGAGCATATTGCCCGCCACCGTGATTTCGTTAACGGGGCGAACAATCTTCCCGTTCTCAAACCAGAGGCCCGAAACACCAACAGAATAATCCCCGGTGTTTGGATTAAAACTGGGCGACAGGGTCTCGATGACCAATAGGCCAGTACCTGCTTGCGCCTGTAATCCTGCAAGATCATGTTGCCCCGGCATCACGGTCACATTGCTCGAGCCAATGCCGGGTGCACCACCAGGGTTCATACTGGCATGGCCGGTTGACTTCAGGCCCAATTGTTTGGCGCTGGACGTATTGAGCAACCAAGTCTGCAACACGCCATCGCTCACCAAATCGCGCGCGGCAACCGGCAAACCTTCGCCGTCAAACGGGTGGGATGCCCAACCACCCTTCTTCAGGGGGTCGTCCGTGATGCGAATATTTGGGGCAAAAACTTGTTGGCCTAGCTTGTCGCGCAGGAAAGACACCCCGCGTGCGATCGAAGCCCCCGAGATTGCCCCTAAAAAGAAGCCAATGAGACGGCTTGCCACGCGATTTTCGAAGATAACCGGCGCCACACAGCTTTCAAGCTTGGTAGCGCCCAGACGCGCCAAGGTGCGCTCTCCAGCGTTGCGGCCGATAATGGCAGATGCCTTCAAGTCGCTCAGAAAGCGGCTGGAATCACTATCCCAATCCCGCTCCTTATGATCACCACGCTCTGCAATGGCAGAAAGACCTAGCCCCCAGGACGTTCCCCGATAGCCGCCACGGAAGCCATTGCTGGCCCCATACACGACTTGACTTGCGCCCCATTCAGCCCCAGAGCCCCCCGAATTGGTGATGCCTGTAAGGCCTAAAGCAGCGGCTTCGCTTTCTAAGGCGCGGGCCTCTAGATCGGCAATATCGGCTTCGGTCTCATCCCAGAGTTCAAGGTCCACAATGTTTGTGGCAAGTTCGGCCGCATCTGGTAGGCCACACCAAGGATCCTCAGCGGCCGCTTTCGCCATGGCGACGACTCGCTCTGCCAAGGCATCCAAGGCAGCGATGCTGAAATCGGAAGTGGAGGCACCAGCTTGTTTCTTGCCGATTAAGACGCGTAAGCCCGCAGAACGGCTCTCTTCGCTTTCGACGGATTCCAAATTGCCCAGCCGAACCGACACAGACAGACTCTTGCGGTCAACACAGGCCGCATCAGCCGCTTCAGCACCTAAGGATTTTGCGCGGGACAGGAGCCGGTCAACGGCTGCATCAAGATTTGAGCTCATGCGCTTCTTCTAAAGCGGGTTTGACTCGATGCGAAGTCAATTGCGCACAAAAGCTTCAGTTCGACCATTTTAGAAAAGAGCCGCCCAATGCGGCTGCTTGTGAGCGTTAAAGTGCAGAGTCGATATCTGTACTCAATAACTGCTCTGCAAAAGCATCCGCATCTGCCGTCAGCGCTTTCTGTTCGGTCTGCCAAGACTGGTAATAGACAAAGCCACCGACACCGAGAACCAAGCTTGCGGCCAAAGCACCAAAGGTTTTCACCCACGCATGGCGCGGAGCCGTCTGCGCGCCAAAGGCAGCCATCGCAGCCGCTTCGATACGGGCGGCAGGCATTTCAGGCACCGGACTCGCATGATTGAGCACGTCAGCCAGAGCCTTATTCAGCGGGTGATGATCGATGATACTCATGCTGCATGTCCTTCCACGGACGCTTGTAACAAATCGGCCTTCTCAGGCGCAAGGGCAAGACGCAAGGCGCGCCGGCCCCGGGCCAAGAGGGATTCTACGGCATCGACACTAATGCCTAAAACTTCGCCCACATCTTTGGCGGCCAATTCCTCATAATGGGTGAGGACAATGGCGGCCCGTTGGCGGTCGGGTAAACTGGCTAGAGCCGCATCAACGCTGTCCCGTAGGGCAGATTGATGCAATCTTGTGTCGGGCATTGGCCCTGGATCGAGAGGCTCTGGCGCTTGGTCTTCATCAACAAAGCGCCCAGCTTTACGTAGTCGGTCGAAGCAGAGATTGGTGGTCACTTGATGCAACCAAGTCTCCACCCTTGCCCGGCCAGTCTGCCAAGTTGGCAGCACCTTCCACAAGCGGATCAGGGCTTCTTGAGTCACATCCTCTGCCTCGGCAGCGTCCCGCAAGAGACGCCAGCTGACCCGCCACAGCTTCGGCGAGACAGCCTTGACCAAGTCAGCAGCCGCGGCACGATCACCGCGGCCTGCTTTGGCGATCAGACCCGCCAGAGGATCAAAGACGAGGGGGTTTGACACGCGATGCGACCCTATTCCGATTTACCAAGGACGACCGGGACCGCGACGTGGGCCACCTTCGCGGCCTTGACGGGCAGCAGCAGCAGCCTCTTCACGGGTCAGGCGACCATCCTTGTTGGCGTCGGCGCGCTCAAACATCGGGTCAGGACGCGACACCCATTCATCCCGGCTGATCTTGCCGTCCTTATTGGTATCAAAGGTCCCAAGCGGTGGTGGCGGCGGTGGCCCATCGCGACGATCCTTCATGCGGTCACCCATTTTGCCGCGCATGGCGTCCAACTCGTCGCGCGTGACACGACCGTCCTTATTGGCATCGAGGCGGGTAAACATCTCAGCTGAGCGCTGCTGCATCATCGCTTGCTTCTCTTGTGCGCGGGCGGCCATCGCGGCGTCAAATTCAGCGCGCGTAACTGCTCCATCCTTATTGGCGTCAGCCAAGGTCATCAGGTCACGGCCTTCGCGCGGTTCACGCGGCGGGCGGCCCTGCATGCCATCTGGACGCGGTGGGCGGGCAGCGCGCATTTCTTCTTCGGTGACAAAGCCATCTTTGTTCTTATCAGCCCGATCGAACATGGCTGTGCGTGCGGTGCGCACTTCGTCCATGGTAATCGCCCCATCCTTGTTCAGGTCAGCACGTTCAAAGAAACCGGGACCTTCGCCTGGGGGTGGCGGTGGGCCTTGCTGTGCCAATACGGGGCTAGCCAGCATCATAAAACCGGCGGTGGCTAGAAAAGTCTTCAAACGCATGATCGGGCTCCTTGGTGCAGCCGACCTTGGGGAGAAGGCCGAGCTTATTGGTGATCTGCCTTTAAAACGTCGGAGAACGACTATTCCGTCGGAACACCTGCAATCTGATTAAAGTGGTGCCGGATTAGAGCACGCGCATCGTCATACATCGCAATGGCCGTGTTGAAGTCTGGCGCATCAAGACAGCGGGCTACCGCTTGCTTTAGCCCCGCTGCCGCCCGGCCTGGCTCAAAGTCAGACCCTGCTGCTACGGCGAGAAGTTGACGCACATTCTGGAGGACTGAGCCTGCTTGTATCAAGCGCCCTGCCTCCTCGAGTTCCAGAAACCCATAATTGGCGAGGGCTTGAATGGCTTCGATCGTATTGGCGTGGATGATGGGTTTGCCGGAACTGGCTGCCAGTAATTGATGATATTGCGCGAAGAACTCCAGATCGATCAGTCCACCGCGCTGGCGCTTCACATCCCAACCGCCGCGTACAGGATGGGCAGCCACCATTTTCTCCCGCATGGCGGCAATTTCGCTGGCCAAAGCCTCGTTTGAACGCGGCTTCTGCAGCACTTTTTGCGCGAGGTCAGCGATCTCAGTCATCAGGCTGGCATCCCCTGCAACCGGGCGCAGGCGGGTTAGCGCCTGAAACTCCCACGTCCAAGCTTGGCTGTCATAATAGCGCTCCAAGGCTGACAAACGCACCGCCACAGGCCCTGCCCGACCAGAAGGTCGCAGTTGCATATCGACTTCGTAGAGACTGCCTTCGGCTGTTTGGACGGACAGCGCCGAAACCAAACGCTGAGTCAGGCGGGAATGCCATTGTTCGCCACTGATCGGTCGCTTACCGTCAGACTCACAGTCCGTATCAGCCACATCATAGACGATCATCAAGTCGAGATCAGAGTCCGCCGCCAATTCCTGACCGCCCAGCTTCCCCCAAGCACACACCGCCACACGGCCTGGAATAAGGCCGTGCGCCTCCTTCATGGCTTCATGCGCCACGGGCAGGAGCGCAGAAATGCTCGCTTCGGCAAGATTTGAATAGGCGATCCCCGCCTCATCGGCCTTGGCTCGTCCGTGCAACACCTGAAAACCGATGCGGAACATTTCTTCTCGGTGGGCACGTCGCACCGCATCGAGACTTTCTTCAAAACCCTGGGCTTGGGCCATCCCGGCGCGCAGCACCTCCAGCCGGGTTTGTGGTTCATCTAAGGATAAAGGCGCCGTGAAGCGCGGCGATAGCATGGCATCTAAAATGGCTGGGCGTTGGGCCAGAACCGCTCCCAAGCGCGGTGCTAAAGCCAAAGTCGCGCAGGTCTCCTTGAGGATGAGTGGTTCCGCCTTGAATAAGGACAGGACCTGCACACCGGCTGGCAAAGCGGCAAAGAAGTCTTGAAACCGCACAAATCCGGTATCGGCTTCCCCGGTTGCGGCAATGGCCTGCAATAAGTCCGGAGTCAGTGCGGTCAGAAGTTCGCGGGCCCGCGCCGTCCGGGTAGCAGGGATATGGCCATGGTGCCAGGCGCGAATGGTGCGAGCGATTTGGCTGGGCCCGGTAAATCCAAGAGAGGCGATGGTTTCAATCGTCTCGGGGTCATCTTCCACGCCGGTAAAGACCAGAGATCCTAGCGGGCTGGAAAGTGGCTTGCTATCGGGAAACAATTCACGCACGCGGGTACGCACCATTTCGCGGCAAGCTTTAACATCTCGATCAAGGGCGGCTAAGTCTTGATGACCAGACAAAGCCGCAACGCGGGCGCGCCGATTTGGATCGGCTGGTAGCTTATGGGTCTGCTCATCATCGAGCATTTGGATGCGGTGCTCGATCGCGCGTAAGAAGCGATAGCCCTGCGCCAAGTCATCGCGGGCAGCGGCATCAATCCGACCTGCCGCTACCAATGCATCGAGAGCCTGCAAGGTGCCGCGCACACGCAAAGTGGTGTCTCGCCCGCCTAAAATGAGCTGTTGGGTCTGGGCAAAAAACTCGATCTCGCGGATGCCGCCGCGACCCAGTTTCACATCAAACGCCGGATCATCCAAATCGGTAGAACGACGCACCGCATGGATCTGGCGTAGAATGGATTGCACATCGTCAATCGCGGCGAAGTCCAAATTCTTGCGCCAAATGAAGGGTAGCAAATGCTTCAACAGGCTGTTAGCAGCCGCAAAATCCCCGCCAATGGCGCGCGCCTTGATAAAGGCAGCCCGCTCCCAATTCTGTCCGACGCTTTCATAATAGGCTTCTGCTGCGCGCAACGACACCGCGACCGGGGTTGAGGCAGGGTCGGGGCGAAGACGCCAATCAACGCGGAACACATAACCCTCAGGTGTGACCTCTTCCAAGATGCGCGAAACGGCTTGGACATGGCGCACGCAGACGCCGCTGGCCCCATCCTGATCCTCTAGCCGGAATGCATCGCGATCAAAGAAGGCAGCTAGATCAATGTCACTGGAATAATTGAGCTCGTGCGCGCCGTGCTTGCCCATAGCAATGATGAAAAGTCCCGGCACCCGATCTGGCACCAGAAAGCTTGAAGAATCGCGACTGGCCGCCGCCCGACTTGCCAAGATCATGGCCGATTGCGTGGCTTGGTCAGCCAGATTGGACAAGGCTACGGTCACATCGCCCAATTCCAAACGCCCGCTTAAGTCGCCAAGGGCGCAGGCGAGATGTGTATCGGCTTTGGCTTGACGCAAGACCGCCATGGCTTCGGGGACGCCAAGCTCAGTAGCTTTTCGAGCCGCCAGCAGACTGTCGGCTAGCACCTCAGACACCTGCCCAGATAAGATGGTGCTGGCTGCTTCTGGCCGCCTTTGGCTTAAACGATCAAGATAAGGGGCAACAAAGCGTGCCGCCTCTAAGGCGTCTATCATAGAGCCTAAGGACTGGACCGCGACCATCAGGCTTTCAGCGGCAGGATAAGCCGCGCCTCTAAACCGCAATCAGCACCGCGCGGCAGGCCGTCGGCCAAGGTCAGGCGGCCACCATGTAGCTCTGCAATCGCTACGGCCAGTGATAGGCCAATGCCAGAACCTGGCAGGGAACGTGCGCTATCCAAGCGCACAAACCGCTCCAGCACATGGTCGCGCTGGTCCACGGGGATACCACTGCCGCTGTCACTCACGCTGATGGACATTTGGTTGGCGGGTAGGCGCTTGGCCGACAGGCGCACCTCGCCTTCGCTGGTGTATTTGACCGCATTATCCAAGAGATTGGAGATGGATTGGGCCAAGAGAGATCGGTCCGCCATGATTATGAGTTCAGGCTCAATCTCGGCTGTGAATACCAAGCCCGCCTCTTCAATCACGGGCTCAAACAGATCGGCCAATTGGCCAAGCAGGAGACTGACGTCCAAAGGTTCCAGCTTGCCGCCTTCACCCGCTTCGAGGCGAGACAAACGCAGCACGGCATTAAAGGTTGCTACCACGCCGTCCAATTGGATCAAGGCATCTTCAATCGCGTCACGCAAGTCTTCCGTCGACTGCGCCTTAGCTGCAGCTCCTTCTAGGCGCGCGCGCAATCGTGTGAGGGGAGAGCGCAAGTCATGCGCAATGGAATCCCCCGTCGTGCGCGCGGCAGCGACCAAACGGTCAATCCGCTCCAACATCGCATTGAGGTCTTCGGTTAAATCGTCAAACTCATCGCCATCGCCGGGTCTGATGGTGCGCACAGCTGCGCGACGCTTGAGGTCTCCGGCCATGACGGCACGCGCGGTGCGAGTGAGTTCATCAACCCGTCCCGCTGCTTGGCGTGCAGCCAAAAAGCCACCGACCAAGGCAAAGGCCAACACCCCTGCCCCGCCCATCCAAATGACGCGCGCCACATGGTCTGCAATCTGAACACCAGGGCCCAAGTCGCGGGCAACAAACAGGCCGAACCCGTCGGGCCCAGCCAAGAACAAGCCTCGCGCCCGTCGACGCTCTATCTTGCCGGTCTCCAGATCCGGCCGCTCATAACTAAAGCCAGACGATACCGCACGCTCTGGCTGAAGCGTGCTGTTTGGATCGGGTTTGTCGATCTGCGACAAATCTAGCGGCGCGCCATCAATATTCCCGGACAGGACCTTGCCGTCGGGTTGGACCAGCACATAGAGCGAGTCACTGGCGCGGGCAGCGCGTTGAATCACTTCCATATTCAAGCCATCAATATTCTGGCGTTGCCAGATATCCGCTAGTTCGGAGAGTTCTTGACGCGCAAACCGGTCTGCCTCTAGGCCAAGTCGACCGACGGTCGTGGCATAGAGGAAGCCCAGCAGTAGGATCGCAAAACCTGCAAATAGACCTGCAAATGCCATGGCGACGCGAAACGTCGTGGTGCGCATCAGCGACCGCAATGGCAAGAGCATTTTTTTGATCATCGGCTCTAGGCTTCGAGCCGATACCCGGCACCACGCACCGTGTGCAGCATGGGTTTATCGAACTCACGATCAATCTTGGACCGCAAGCGCGAGACATGGACGTCGATTACATTGGTCTGCGGATCAAAATGATAGTCCCACACTTTCTCCAACAACATCGTACGGGTCACCACCTGATTGGCATTGCGCATCAGATATTCGAGGAGTCGGAATTCACGCGGCTGAATGTCGATCTTCCGACCTTCGCGACGGACGACACGGGCCAGCAAATCCATCTCCAACTCGCCAACTTTCAAGTGGGTTGAGGGCGCTCCGCCTTCATGCCGACGGCCTAACGCCTCAACCCGGGCGATCAGTTCACTGGCGGCATAGGGCTTGGCCAGATAATCATCGCCACCGGCTTTAAGACCTTCGACCCGATGCTCCACATCGCCTAAAGCCGACAAGAACAACACGGGCGTAGCAATCCCCGCCGTACGCAAATCTGTCACGACACTGAGGCCGTCTTTCTTTGGCAACATGCGGTCGAACACCAGAACATCAAATGCCCCGCCGCGCGCCATCATCTCGCCAGTCGGTCCGTCTGCGGCCAAATCAACCACATGGCCAGCTTCTTCCAGAGCACGCCGCATGTAGAGTGCGGTCTCTCCAGCATCTTCAACAATGAGAACACGCATCGGATTCCCCCCTGATGGCGCTAATTACTTCTTCGGCTCAGGCTTGGACGCGGCTTCCAAGGGCAGAGGCACAAACCCGCCACCACCACTTTGGCTTTGTACAAACAGCCCGATGAAAGAGCGACCAGCGGCACGAGCCGCTTCGATGGCCGCATCCAACTCTTCAGCGGAGCGAACTTCTTGATCATTAGCCGTCAAAATCGCATCGCCTGCGCGAATGCCTCGCTCTGCGGCGCGAGAGTCTGGATCAACTTCCAAAATCAGCACACCAGCTTCATTGGCAGGAAGGCGCAGGCGGGTGCGAGCTTGTGCCGACAATGGCCCAACACTCAAGCCCAAGGCATTATCCGCAGCACTTGCTGGCTGAGCAGCATCAGCGCCCGGCACTGGATCGGCCTGAGTCAATTGCTGTTCGGTGGGACGCGCCGTGATGGTGACTGGCACGGTGCGCCGGACCCCTTTGGCGCCAACGACATCCAAGCGCACAACCTCACCCACGCGTGTCTGACCAACGCGGCGCGTTAGATCAGCCGATCCTTCAATCTTCTGACCGTTAAACGCCAGCACGACATCGCCGCGCTTCAAGCCGGCCTTCGCCGCTGGCGCGCCGGGCGTGACATTGGCGATCAAAGCGCCTTTAACATCGCTGCCGAGGCCGAAGCTGTCAGCCATTTCGCGGCTGACATCTTGGATCAAAACGCCAAGCCAACCATAAGTGACTTTACCTTGCTCAATGATTTGCTTGGTTGTTCGATCTGCCAAGGAAGCCGGAATGGCAAAGCCAATGCCGACATTACCGCCTGAACGGGAGAAAATCGCCGTATTCACACCGATCACGCGGCCACTCATGTCAAAAGTTGGACCGCCCGAATTGCCGGGGTTGATTGGAGCATCAATCTGAATGAAGTCGGCAATATTGCCTTCACCGCGGATGTCGCGACCCAAGGCCGAGACGATCCCAGCGGTTGCTGTGCCGCCCAAACCAAATGGGTTACCAATCGCAACGACCCAATCACCCACGCGGACACGGGCTTCTGGAGCAAATTGCACATAAGGGAAGCTACCGCCTTCGACTTTCAACACGGCTAAGTCGGTGCGCTCATCGCGGCCCACAACAGTAGCCTTCAACTCGCGGCCATCTTTCAAGGTAGCGGTGATTTCCTTAGCCTTTTCGACCACGTGATTATTGGTGACGATATAGCCAGTCGAGGTGATGAAGAAGCCAGAGCCGCCGCCACGTTGCTCACGCGGGCGGGCCTGATTGCCGCGCTGGTTTGGCATTTGCTCGAAGAAACGACGCCATTGCGGCGGCATACCTTCCAAATCATCTGCCGACGGCCCTTCCTCAGCAGCGACGGCGACGACCTCCAGCGACACCACGGCAGGCGATACACGCTCAACCAGATCGGCAAAGCCGGGCAGCATCGCAGCAGCCTTTGGCGCTTCAGTTTTGATTTGTTGGGCAGTGGACAGGCTCGGCGACAAAATCTGACCGGCACCAAATGCCGCCACACCTAATGCCAGCGCCGCAGCCCCTGTCAGGACAGGACGACGCAAAAAGCGATGTGCTTTGGCCTTCTGAGCTACAGGGCCAGAAAGGGTGGTCTGATCTTCACCTTGCTTATCCAACGACATGAAACTTCATCCTGCAGTGTGCGACAGCCCGCCATTCGAGCCGCTCGTTGGATACACTATGACAGGGCGAAGATGGCCAGACCATGGCCAATACATTACAATGTTGTAATAAAGCAGATTCTCAGATGAACATGCTGTTAGATTGCAGCTTTAGTCGGCGGCGGGCTTGTTTTCAAACTCTTTCAAGGCCGCCAGAGCCTGTGCGTCGTCCACAGACGGTGCCGTAGCCGCTGCTGCTTGACTGCGTCGACTGGCGATAAAAAGACCAAGCCCGCCGAGTAGCAGCAAGGCCAAGGGCGCGCCCCATAGGGCAAATGTGTCCAACCCGATTCGGGGACGCAGCAACACAAACTCGCCATAGCGGTCTGCAAAAAAACGCCGAACTTGGGCGTCGCTATCGCCTGCCGCAATCCGCTCACGAATGGCCTTGCGCATATCTACGGCGATCTCAGCCGATGACAGAGCAACGGGTTCATTCTCGCACACCACGCAGCGGATTTCCCGAGCGAGGCTTTGGGCACGGGCTTCCAAGGCGGGGTCGGTTAAGGGCGCTTCGACTGCCTGCACGCCAGCAGGTACAGCAAGCAGAACCAGCCAGCCAATCGCGAAAAGGGTTAGGAGCGGCCGTTTCATTCCGCCGCCACGCCAACGTTTGCAGGGTCAGTTGGCGGAGCTACCCCGGCACTTTCGCGCTTTGATTTGGCCGGTTGTGGTGCGCCGATACGCAAGCGACGATCGGTCAGGCTGATAGCCCCACCCAACGCCATCAAGAAAGCACCGCCGAAAATGGCAACCACGAGCGGGTTCCAATACATTCGGACCGTCCAAGCCATGCGGCCATTGATCTCGGCAGGATCGCCCAATGCTGCATAGACATCGCCAGCTAAAGATGACCGCAAGGCCACTTCTGTGGTGGGCATACGCGCGGCGGGATAGAAGCGCCGCTCTGGTGCCAAAGTCAGTTCACGTTTGCCATCCGTGACGATCAATTGCGCACGGTCAGCATAATAATTGGGGCCTTCTTCGGCCGTGACGGCTTTTAGGGTTACCGTGCGGCCAGCAAAACTCGTCGTCTCGCCAAGACCTAGTGAGGCGGTATGTTCAACGCGGAATGCGGTCTCAGAAACCGCGCCCAGAACAAATACACCCATGCCTAAATGCGCGACCGTCATGCCCCACGCGGCACGCTGAAGGCCTTTCACACGGGCCCAGACTTGGGCTGCCGGCAATTTGCCAAAGCGGACGCGGTCAAGCACTTCGGAAATCGAGCCGCAGACGAGCCAGGTCCCAAGACCAATCCCGATTGCCGCCAAGGCTTTCCCGCCCATAAAAGCCCAGCTCAAGGTGATGGCCAGCGCGGTCAAAGCGGCAGCCACCCAAAGGCGCTGCAACACGGCCATCAGGTCTCCGCGCTTCCAAGCCAAAAAGGGTGCAATTGGCAAAGCCAGAAGGACCAAGGCCATGAGGGGCGTGAAGGTCAGGTTGAAATAGGGTGGGCCCACGGATAGCGCGCGCTTGAACACGGCTTCGCCCAATAGCGGATAGAGCGTGCCGACCAAAACGGTCGCGGTTGCGACGGTCAGGAACAGATTGTTTAAAACCAAGGCCCCTTCCCGGCTAATCGGGGCAAAGAGGCCGCGGTCAGAGCCTAAACTTGGCCCGCGCCAAGCAAACAAGGTCAACGCACCACCGGTAAAGGCTGCGAGGATCATCAAGATGATGAAGCCGCGCTCTGGGTCGAGCGCAAATGCGTGAACCGAAGTCAGAACGCCAGATCGAACGAGGAAAGTGCCCAATAAGGATAGCGAGAAGGTAAGGATGGCCAGCAGCACTGTCCAACTGGCAAGGCCGCCACGTTTTTCAGTGACGATTGCCGAATGCAAAAGCGCTGCCCCCAAAAGCCACGGCATGAAGCTGGCATTTTCAACAGGGTCCCAGAACCACCAGCCGCCCCAGCCAAGCTCATAATAAGCCCAGTAGGAGCCCAGCGTGATCCCAATCGTCAAGAACGTCCAAGAAGCCAGAGCCCAAGGCCGCACCCATCGCGCCCAAGCCGCGTCGACACGGCCCTCCAACAAGGCGGCAACGGCCAAGGAGAAGACCACGGACGAACCAACATAGCCCAAATACAAGAAGGGCGGATGGGCCGCGAGCGAGGGGTCTTGAAGTAGGGGGTTGAGGCCTGCGCCTTGCAAGGGGGCGGGATCCAAGCGAACAAATGGGTTAGATGCAAAGGCCAGATAGGCCATCATCACAGCGGTCAAAAGGCCTTGGACTCCGACAGCGCGCGACCGCAAATCCCAACGCAATCCTTTGGAGAAATGCGCTAACATCCAGCCAAAGCCCGCCGAGATCAAACACCACAGCACCATCGAGCCTTCGTGGCTGCCCCAAGTGCCTGCGATTTTGTAGAGCATCGGTTTCAGGGTGTGGCTGTTGGTCGCGACATTCTGGACCGAGAAGTCAGAACGGATGAATGCGCTCATTAGCGCGAAGAAAGCCAAAGCAATGGCAACAATTGAGATATCAGACGCCGCCTTGGCCATTGCGGCAAATCGGCCATCCCGGGCGTGACCGCCCCATAAACCTGTCGCCGCTTGGGCAAAGCTGGCGAAAAGAGCGAGGAAGATGAGGAAGTGTCCGAGTTCTGCGATCATACCCGACTATGTACCTCGCAGGCCTATGGGTTCAACCTGTTTACGCTGCTGAAACTACGAATTTAACGCCCGTCGAATTCACGTTTATTTTGACCCGGTGTGCGTCGGGTTCAACATGCCGGCACCCGTGCCCAAATTGGATTGGTTGCTGGTTTGATTGACAGGCAGAGGTGCATCGCGCCATTGGCCAGAGGCCTTCAAGGCATCAGCCACTTCCTTGGGCATATAGTTTTCATCGTGGCGCGCAAGAATGGTGCGCGCCTCAAACGTATCGGGGGCGGTGAATTTGCCCTCAGCGACCACACCTTGGCCTTCACGGAACAAATCTGGCAATACGCCGCGATAGCTAACGCGCACGTCGGCCTTCATATCGGTCACAACGAAATTGACTTTGCCATTATCTCCGCGAACGACGGTCCCCTTGGCGACAAGACCACCGATGCGCGCTTGGGTACCAGCTTCAGGTTGTTTGGCTTGGGCATCGGTTGGCGAGTAAAAGAAAGACGCCGTTTGGCGCAGAGCGACACTGGCAACCGCAGTTGCGCCCAGCAGGACAATCCCTGCTGCAGAAATCAGAAGAAGGCGGCGGTCGCGTCTGCGCATGGCTCTTACTCGATCTTTCCCTTAAACTACTGCGTCACGTCGAGAATGGAAAGCAACCTTTCCCTCACTTTCACTCACCTTTTCGGCATCGCCACCGGGCCTGACGCGCCAGCGGAAGGCAGCACGGGTACACGCTCAAGCGCCAAGCCAAAAACGGCCGTCAGCAAGGGATCGTTTGCCTGCTGCTTTTGGCCCACCAACAAGACTTCTCTGGCCTCTTTAAGTTTGCCGGTCATCAACAAAACGCGCGCCGCAGAAAGGCGCAGAGCGGGATCGGATGGGTTCTCTGCCAATCGGTCAATGCGTTTGGCAATCATGGTTTCAATGAAGGCTTTCTGGGCCTCAGGACCGGCATTGGCCATTTCAGCCATTGGTCCGCCACCTTCTTCCCCGGGACCGCGATCCAATTGCGATAAGACCTCAGCGACACGGGCGGCGAGTTGCATTTGGCTCTCAGCTTCCTTGGCATTAGCCACATAAGCCGCGCGCCAAGCGGTCAACGCCTCGGCCTTTTTGCCAGCCTGCCAGTCTGCCAGACCCAAGTAGAAGCGCGCCGGCGCTGAATTTGGCTTGAGTTGGAGCGCGGCATCAAAAGCCGACTTGGCATCTGCCCCCATCACGCCCTTGTTTAAGCGTATCAAAACAGCCCCGGTCTCAGCGATTAAGTCAGCATTCTTAGGGTCGCGCCGCATAGCGGCTTGAAACGCCCGCAGGGCATCTTGGTCGCGCCCGGCGCTACCCAGAACTTGCGCCATCAAAGCGTGCGGCACAGGATCTTTTGGTGCTTTTTTCGCCTGCTCTTGCAGAATCAGCATGATCTCATCTTCGCTCAAGGTTTCCGGCGGGCGCGAGAGCAACTCCGCTTCGCGCTGAACAAAGGGCTGGTCTGTCTTTTGCGGTGAGCCATAGATGAGGTACAAACCGCCTGATCCCAACGCAATCGCGGCGGCCACACTGGTCAAAGCCAATTTACCCAGCCGCGGGCCTTCCCCCAAAATGCGATCGCGAGCCTGCACAAGTCTGCGGCCAATCTCGAGCTTGCCAGCTTGGGCGGCTTCTTCAGATATCCGACCTTGGCTCAAGTCGCGCTCGATCTCAGCGATCTGATCTTGATAGACCTGCAGATCCGCGCGGTCGCTTTCAAGCGCGCCACCACGGGCACCAGCCCGCAACACCCACCAAGCAGCACCTACAAGGGAAACCAGCAAGGCAAGCCAAAACAGTCCAGCAATAAGAACAGGGGGGAGTTGGGTCATGATAGAGGGCGACATGCACGCTCCCATCCTCGGGTTCAAGGCTTCAGGGTGAAAATGTCGCAGGCAGAAGCTTCAAGCTTACGCGATTAGTCGGTGCCTCAAGCAGCTTTTCTGATCAGAGCGGTGATGCGGCGCTCAAAATTCTTGGCAGGCAACGGACCATCGAGCGCATTGATTAGGGAAGAAGTTGCATTGATCCAATCTTGGAAATGCTGCGAAGTTGCGCCTTCGCGCGCGACGCGGACAAGCCCTTCACAAACGGCATCCAATTGGCCAGCTGCCGTCCGGCTCGCATTGTCACGAAAGCCGCCAAAACCCGCAAGGGGCGCGAGGAGGCGCGTGGCGACCAAGAATTGCATGTGGCAACGGGCAACTTCTACTTTGGCAGGATCTATGGCCGCGCCATAACGGGGTTCTGTTATCATACCCGCGTTCTTTTTGCGCACCATATCCATCGGCAAAGCTAGGTCGAGTGCCTTTACAGCCGCATGGCAAATCATTTCCAACCGTGAACCGACCTGGCTACAGATGGCGGTCAGCTCCTGTCTCCAAGGGCCATTTGGGGATAGGATGGTATCACGCGTCATCCCATGGACCAGCTTATTGTGACGGTCGATCGCAGCTTTGACGGCTTCCACGTCGAAGGAACCGCCCAATGCAGCGTGCTCAATGACGGTGCCTTCGCGGCGCAGAAGGGCAATGACGCGCCTTCCGACAACCGCAAAATGGGTTGTATCTATCTTGCGGTCGTCGACGCCGCGCGACACCCGTTGCAGAACCCGCAGCGCCTGATAGGGCTTTGGCAACACCGACATGGTCAGCAACAGAATTTCCGTAGCGGTTTGCGGATTGTTATTCTCAGCTTCTTTGACAGCCGTAGCTAAGCGTAGGATCGACTGCTCATGCATGTCGCCGCGCAAGCTTTGCACGCCTGTCCAAATTTCACGCCCAGCTTTCTCGGCCGACAAAAGCGGGATCAATCGGGTTAGAATATGCGCGGCCTCTGGCATTTTCGTCAAAGCACCCAAGCGCTCTGGCGGAATGTCCCGAATATTGTCCAGCAGCTCGTTTCGCATTTTCTGCGCATACTCTCTGGCTTGGCCCATATCGCCGCGGAGGCTGGCAGCCGTGCCCAAAGGCTCCAGATCGACATAGGCGTCTGGCGCAAGTTGGCCGATGATCAATTTCCAAACGGGACCCAATCCGATCCGAGGCAAAGAGCCTGGCATCAACCGATGTAAGGGGCCGTTCTCAAACAGATTTTCAAAAGGTTCGAAGAAAAGCCGATCAAAGCTGAGGATGCGCGTATGCGCCTTGCCAGTTGCGAACCCAGATGGGATGCCTGCTTCACGCATGGCGTCGAGCAATTCACCGGTTGGAATGGATTGTACGCCTTGGACTTTCATGCGCTCCAACAGCGCCCACAGCTTCCCTGCGGTTGCTGGCGGGGTCGAGAGCAACAATGCCTTTAAGGCTGCAATCTTGTCGTCGGTTAGAACAGTCATCGGCGGATACTCAAGTAGGTACTCTATTGAAGCCACATCACCTGCAGCCATCAAGCAAACTGTCGTAACAAAAATGGGTTAATTTGAAGTTTGCGGGGTCAAACAAATAAAATTTAAATCTAAACAGAGGTTTCGGCTGCAGGTAGCAATAATTGAGCTCGTAACCCACCCAATTCGGACCGATCCAACTTCAAACTTCCACCGTAAGCGCGCGCCAATTCATCGCAAATTGACAACCCTAAGCCAGACCCCGGCAAAGTCTCATCTAAACGCGCGCCGCGCTTGAGGGCCGCGACCAAGGCCTCGCCCTCCAAACCTTCGCCGTCATCTTCGATAACAATCTCAATCTGCCCAGTTGCTGCCATGCGAGCGTCAATTTCAACAAGCCCCCCGCCGTATTTGCAAGCATTCTCAGATAGATTGCCGATAAGATCTTCCAAATCTTCCTTCTCACCACGAAAGACCAAATTGTCTTCAAATCGGGCTGTGACTTTCACGCCTTCGGCTTTGAACAAACGCCCTAACGTGCGACTGACATCGTCAATCACAGGCCCAATTGGCGTGCGTGCGCCCAAGGATTCTGCGCGCGCTGCCGCCGAGGCGCGCTTGAGATAATGCTCGACTTGACGGGTCATGGCTTGCGCCTGTCGTGCCACCAAATCCTCAAACTCACCCTTATTCTGCCGCGATTCATTGAGAAGGACTGACAACGGGGTTTTCAAAGCGTGTGCGAGATTGCCAACATGGGTGCGCGCGCGCTCCACCACTTCCTGATTATGAGAAATGAGTGCATTCAACTCCCCCGCCAAGGGGGCCAGTTCTTTGGGGGCATCTTCATCCAAACGGTCTCGCTCGCCATTTCGGATCATCGCAAGCTCACGACCCATTCGGCGCAGAGGCTCTAAGCCCAATTGGACCTGCAGGAAAATCGCGCCCAATAGCCCGAGTGCCAAGGCTAATAGTCCAAGTGACAGCGCCAGATTGAAACGATCACCAGCGGCGACCGCCTCACCCGTATCTGCACCCACCATCAAAAGCGTCTGACTGGTGCGAGACGGCAATTGTACCAAGCGGGCGGCAACCCGAAGGCGCTCTTTATCGCGCGTCATCTCGACTGTTTTGGTGGTACCTGGTTGGGCAAGCACTTGCTCCACCAAGGGCAATGGGGGTTCAAATGGCTCATCCCAAACGGATCGCGAACTGACGCCGGGTCCGATTAACTTAGGTCCGGCTGTCACATCCACCACGCGCCAATAATGGCCCGACAGGGGACGCACAAAGCGCGGATCGGTCGGGGCACGCGGCACCCGTAATTGACCCTGCGCGTCGGTTTCTATGGTTGCAGCAAGCGCATCGATTGAGACAGTTAGCTCTCGGTCGAATGCTTCAAAAACCGAATTGCGAAACAAAGCCGAAAGGCCGTAACCTGTCGCGACCAGCACTAAGGCTGACCAGATGGCCGCAACAGCGACCAGTCTTCCGGCAAGGGAACGCCGAGACCTCACCCCTTACCTGACTGGCTGGATGCGTCGGGATCAAGCAATTGATAGCCAAGGCCACGAACCGTCGCGATCCGATCCTGACCGATTTTCTTTCGCAACCGTCCAACAAAGACTTCGATCGTGTTGGAATCGCGGTCAAAGTCTTGATCATAAATATGTTCGATCAATTCCGACCGGGGAACGACGCGACCGACATGATGCATCAGATAGGTCAACAGGCGCAGCTCATGGCTAGTCAATTTAACTGGGTCGCCCGCCACAGTGGCGCGCTGAGCGCGCGGGTCAAGCCGCAGGTCGCCGCATTCAAGTGCGGGTGTCGCGTGGCCAGCGGCACGCCGGACAAGCGCCCGCAGTCGGGCCAGCAATTCCTCAATGTGAAACGGCTTAGTGAGATAGTCGTCCGCCCCGGCGTCAAAGCCGGCCACCTTCTCGCTCCAGCGATCGCGCGCGGTCAAAATCAGTACGGGCACAACTTTGCCCGCATTACGCCAGCGCTCTAGGACTGTGACGCCATCGATCAACGGTAGACCCAAATCCAGAACAATCACGTCATAGGGCTCAGTGTCACCAAGAAAGTGGCCTTCTTCGCCATCGGCGGCGACATCTACGGCATAGCCGGAATCATGCAGGGCGCGCTCAAGCTGACGACGTAAATCGGGATCATCTTCCACTACCAGACAGCGCATCCGCCTCATTCCTTTCACAAACATGTGCCGCCATATGGACAAACGAGCCTGCAGGGAGTCCGTTAGAACGGACGTTGCTTGACAGGCAGCTTAACCTTGTCGGCCGACAATTTGCCCAGATTGAGCATCGACTTTAAATATCATGATCCGGCCACGAGAAGCCTGCCAGCGCACAATATAAAATGGTCGCCCATTCTCGGTTACAATCTGAGTATCTAACTGATTGCCAGGCTCAATGGCGTTGATCATCTCCAAGACTTGGCTCAAGGGAACGATCTGGCTGGCCATCTGAAACAGGCCACCATTGCGCAAATCTTCGCGAAACACCAAACCCGAAGGGCTGGGTGGCGCAGCACTTGCCCGACCTGCTTGCGCAGGCCCAACCAGAGCGAGGCTGGCTAGGAGGGATGTGCTCCAAAGAAAGGCGAACAGCTTTTTCATAAGACCTAGGTTATACGCATGGTTCTGAACGTGGATTAAACGGGATCGATCAGTTTCATTCATAGAGACAGATGATCGCCAATACTTTACTCGAATTTTAAAGGCTGTAACAACGGGTAAGTATGCGGAAAATACTGCTTTACAGTGTTGAAGGCTGAAGTCGAGCCGCTTTTGTCCATTCATGCGCGGCGCCAACAAAGGCACGGAACAATGCATCGGCATCGTCCGTGTCGTCAATCAAGCGCTCTGGATGCCATTGGACGCCCAGCGCAAACCGTCGGTCTGGCCGTTCAATCGCCTCAACCAGCCCATCGTCTGAATAGCCCGACACGCGCACGTGATCGCTGATCTCTACCAATGCCTCACGGTGAAAGCTATTGACCTGCAGATACTCAAGACCCGCGATGGCATGGAGTTTGGTGCCAGGCGTCACCTTAAGGCCATGGCGGGTCATGCGATCATCATGGGCGATGCTGCCATCGGTGTAGGATTTTGCATTGCCACTCATCCGGCAGCCAGACAAACAGCCCAGCATCTGCATGCCGTTACAAATGCCCAAATAAGGCCGATCTTCTGCCAAAAAGGTCTCAACCAAGGCCCGTTCAATCGCAAAGCGGTCTGATTGTGGCGCATAGCTTTCTTGGCCCGGAACATACCACTCAGAGGGAAATTTGATCCGCGCGCCTGTCGACATGAGACCTGCACAATATTCGCGCGCAAATGCCAACGAGTCCGCCGCATAGGGTAGACCAATTGCCACGCCACCGACTTTTTCTATGGCCCGGAAATAGCCCTTGCCTGTCTCATAGGACGCCCCGCCTTGGCTGGTGTTTTCGTCCAGAATGATGCCGATAATCGGCTTGTCCCCCAAAAGACCCATGGCCCCTCATCCTATTGCCTTAAGCTAACGCTTTGGTGGCTCATCCCGTCGAGACCAATTTGCCAGAAGCGCCTTCAATTCCCCATTATCGCCCTCGGGCAAGCCCAAGATCAGCCGGATAAACAAGTCGCCCGGCGCACCGGGACGGGCCACGCCTTTGCCCTTTAAGCGCAAGACAGTGCCTGAATTCGAGCCGGGTGGGATGGTGAGCGAGACTGTGCCGTTGGGAATGGTGGCTTCAACCCGGCCACCTTCGAGAATTTCGCTCAAGGACACGGGCAGGTCCATCCGCACATCATCACCATCGCGCTGGAAAACGGAATGGGGCTTGACTGTGACAGTCACCATCAGATCGCCCGCAGGCATGCCGCCTTGTCCCGGTCCACCTTGACCACGCAGCCTGAGAGTTCGGCCCGTTTCCACGCCAGCAGGAATGGTCACATCAATTGAGCGATCACCCGCTTTAACCCGTTGCTTGGCACCGGAAATGGCATCTTCAAAGTCGATCTTGACGGTGGTTTGAATGTCTTGACCCTTTGTACCGGCTTGAAAGCCCGGCCGAGCGCCACCGCGCGCACCAAAGGCTGCACCAAAAAGGTCGCCAAACATGTCTTCAAATTCGGGTTGGCCGGGACCTGTCTGACGCCGCCCGGCACCTGCCCCACCAAAGGGTCCGCCGGGGCCAAAGGGATCGCCACCGCCAAACGGACCGCGTCCACCGCCACCGCCGCCAAAGCCTGCAAACTTTGGATTGCCGTCGGCATCAATTTCGCCACGGTCGTATTTGGCCTTGCGCTCTGGATCGTCGAGAAAGGTGAAGGCGGCCGACACGCGCTTGAAGCGTTCTTCTGCCGCTTTATTGTTTGGGTTCGCGTCTGGATGCAATTCCTTGGCGAGCTTGCGATAGACTTTTCGAACCTCAGCAAAGGGGGCTCCGCGCGCAACGCCAAGCACTGCATAAGGTTCTTCTGCCACGCCTTGATCTCCCGGTTTCCTGCAAATCCAGCGGGCGCACCCACTATATCTGTCACAGACTTAGGCGCTCTCTACTGACGGCGAAAGGGGGGCTAGCTCATGTGTTGCACGCTTATCCGTTCTTCGAGCCAATGGCCCAAGCGACCGGCGGCCCCCAATTGACAAACGGACAGGCTGATCTCGGTCTGCGCTGCACCAAAATCGGCTTGTTCTTGAGCGGTTGGATACAGGTAGGATGGGCCATCTACCTCAATTGATCGAAGGCTTGCACCAGCTGCACTCAGCAGTGTCACCACATAGCGCTCTTTCGCGACGACTTGCGGCACTTCCGGCAGGGCCCAGCTATCGCCATCGCCGCTGGCGCGTCGCACCCAAGACAGCTGAATACCGCTTGAAGTTCGACGCGCCCGCAGATGACAAGGCGACCATGGCAAGGCAGCAAGCCCGGAAAAGCTTGCTTGCTGCTGCGTCTCCAACGCTGGCTGCGCTGAAGGTGCCGCCGTCCATTCCAAGGGCAGCCCTAAGAAGCTTGGATCAAAATCAGCCGGGACGAGGGCGTCATCTAGGACCACAAAGCCAGTGTCTGTCGGAGCCACAGGGCCAGACGCACCGCCATGATAGCCGCGCACCACGCCTTCCAATCGCCAAGTCTGGCTGGCAATCCAGCTAGCATTCGACCAGCTCAAAACATCGATCACACCGTCTGGCCCAAATAGCGCAGCTTTGCCAGAGGTGGGCGGCGCATTGCTGGTCGCAAATTCGACGAGACATCCCGCAGCCAAACGGCGGGAACTAGGCGCAACCGGCAAGGCTTCCGCCAAGCGGCCATTGGTCATGGGTCTATCCACGCGCGCAACGATCCGCTCGGATAAGCGCACCTCGATTGTCCCGGGCCACGGGCTGGCAAACGCCCCAATCAAAGGCTTTGGTGCTTGTATTTGGGTGAAGGGCGCAGGCAAATCCAGAACCACAAAATCCGGGGGTGCCGCAAGCCAAGGCAAGTCAGGTTGGGCTTCCACGGCATGGCTTGCCAATGGGGTAGGCCTTGGTTGGGGCGCGGGCGTTGCGACCAGTTCTTGCGCCCAAGGCCCCTCCAGTCGATCAACCCGCCACAGGGTGCCGTCCTCCCACATGAACCGATCACCGACTTGCAAACAGGCAGCAATTGCGGGGGTTAACTTGCCTTGCAGCCGCTCTAAGGGTGGCGTCATTGCCAATTGATGCGCCACGGATTGTCGGCTTTCTGCGTCCACCACCATAGGCAAGGAGATAGACAGATTGAGGCCGCTCGATCCTGTGCCTTCAGTCCGATAACTAGCAGGCTCAAAATCGCGCTCACTTGCATAAGTGATGACTTGGACGTGAGAAGGCGCATCTTGCGGCTGCATCATCCAAGAGACATCGGCCGCGCCGCTCTTCATTTGAAAATCCGAAGTGGCCAAAGTCCGGACGGCCTCCGGCGCTGAGATATCTGTAATCTCAAGCCCTTCAAAACGGGGACGAGCCTCAAGTCCCAACGGCTGCAGCAATTGGTCGATCAAGGCACGCGCGGTAGCCGGGGTCTCCACTACAAAGCCCTCAATAAAGCCTGATACGCCGTCTGGATTCAGGAAGCTCAGGCCAGCGCGTGCGCCAATCCCGACCAATAGCTCGCGTATAGGCAGAATTCCGGCTCGGCCCGCTAACCAGTGCCCCGTGGCCGCATGCGCGCCATCGCCCCAAACCGCTTCTAGCTGTGGGAAGTGGGGATAAGGTCGGGCATCCCAAGTCCATAAGAAGATGTGTTCCGGCGCAATCATCGGCTGCCCGTTCACAGCTGAGATCGGGCTATGATCCCGCCAATAGGCCAGACAGGCCTCCAGCGCGAGGCGCTGTTCACCATCATCGCGCGCCCCGGTTGAGAAGGGCGGAAGACCGGCTTCAGAGGATTTAGGATCGGGGAAGACGCTGGGGCGGTTAGCCGCCTTATCGACGGCTGGGAAACCCAGTTCCATCAGCCGGATCGGCTTGGATTGTGGCACCCAAGGCGTGGGGTTGGTTAGCCGCTGGCCACCTATGCGTTCAAAATGGTTTTGGTTCCAGAAACTTCGCATGTCTTTGACCCGCCAAACCCAAGGCTCTTGATACGCCTCGTCGGTTATCGGTGTACGGGTGCGGGCAAGACGGTCGGCTTCACGCGCATAATAAAAGTCATAGCCCTCCCCGCCTTCGATGCCCGCCTGCAGCGAGGCCAAATCGGGTTCGGGTTCACCCGGCCGCCGGTCGGTCAATGGCGGATACCAATCCAGCCCGATGAAATCCAAGTTGGGGTCTGCCCAGAGGGGGTCAAGCGGGAAGCAAAGGTCCTGGCTACCCGCAGGATTATAGCCGCCATACTCCGTCCAGTCCGCCGCATAGCCAATTTTAACCTGTGGCCCAAGGATGAGACGGACTTGTGCAGCAAGCGCTTTCAGGGCTGCTACGGCTGGGAACTGCCCGGTTGAAGACCGCCTATGGGTAAGGCCCACGAGTTCGGAGCCAATCAAGAAGCTCTCCACCCCACCTGCGGCTTTGGCCAGCATCGCCTGATGCAAAATAAAGCGCCGATAGGACCATTCCGCTGGACCAGAATAGATGGGTTCCTGCCCCCGCAAGCTAAAGTGGCTCGCCGCCGCTGTGCCAAAGAAGGCGGCAATTTGAGCTTCAGTCGTCGTGGGGCCCGAAATGCAGGTGATGCGGCCGCGCCAAGGATAGGCTGGTTGGCCAATTCCGCCTTGGGGATTTGGCAAGCCATTGCCTGCAGGGATGTCCATCATAACAAATGGGTTCAGCGTGACCTGATGGCCGCGGGCCTTAAGCTCTGTGATGGCCTCGATGACACTGGCATCTTCCGCCGTGCCGCCATAGGCGGGCCTGCCATCCACCGAGGAGACCAGATTGGCGTTGCCACGGCTCAAGCCAGCCACTTGCCAAGCACGTGGACGGGTTGGCTTAAAGCGTTGGTCGACGCGGGGCTCAATCCGGCACTGCCCTGCCCGCAGGTCCGTCCCGAACCAAGCCACTACCAAAGAAACATGATTAACTTGGGGCAGATCGCGCGCCAAATTATCTAAGGAAACACACAAGTCGGTGCGCGCACTTTGAACATGCAGGTTCTCGGTCTGCGCAGTGCCCGGTTTCCAAATGGTTTGGACCGGCGTGGTGGCATAGGCAAATTCCCCGGCACCAGGGATCAGACAAACTGCCCGTGCCAAGTCTTGTAAGCGCGGGCGATTGGCCTCTGCAGGTGTTGGCGCCAGGATTTCAACTGAGATATTGGGGATGCGGTCATTAAAGGCCGTGACGACCAAATCTTCAAACACCAGATAGGCAAGACCGCGAAAAGCCGGCGCAACGTCTAAGCCTTCGATCGCCTCAATCAAGGGATCAGGCTCTTGATCCTCCCCGCCTAAATAGAGCCGGTAGGTGGTTTGGCTCAAATCATAGACCTCGCCATTCACCCACATGCGACCGATGCCTTGGATGGGCCCTTCGCACAGGCCAAGGGCAAAGCTAATCGAGTAATAGCGCTCCACGACGCGTTGCCCGCCTTTGCCGCCAATGGTGCGCTTCTTATCATGCTCTTTGAATTGTGCGGCCCAGATGACTTGGCCTGTTACGCGGGCACGACCAAAGACAAGCGGAATGGGCGCACCTTCGCCGCCGCCTTGTACTTTCAAACTTGACAGGCGAGAGGGCTGGACCCGGGCGGGCGTGAGGCTTGAAATCAGCGCTTGGTCGATGGAGTTACCGACAAAAGTGCCAATGGTACCGCCGACCGGCCCAAACAGCGCGGAGCCGATGGTGGAGAGGATTAAGCTTGCCATCAGATTGATCCTTTTTCAGCCGGAGCATGGGTGGAAAGGCTTGGGTCAGGCCAGTCAAACAGGTGTGTGGTGCGCATCTTAAACCAGCGGCCATAGCGATTTTCGACAACGCCAGCCGTCCAATGGGCATGGATGAAGCGCCCGTCCTCGCCCATTAGGCCCGCGTGAGCAGGTGACCCACTTGGGACTTGTGCAAACAGGATCACGCAGCCCGGGCGGGGCTCGTCGAGGGGTTCTAAAAACAAATGGGCTGCCGCCACGAGGTCGCGCTTCAGCGCCGTCCGCGAGGGACAAGTTAGGCCTAAATCGCGGGCAACGCCCTCAATCAAGCCAACACAATCAGTTGCTATTCCGCACTGGCTTGCCCCTTCGGCATAGGGTGTGCCCAGCCAAGCCCTTGCCAAGTGCATGGCATCCACCCTCATCGTTTGCCCCCAAC
Organism: Aquidulcibacter sp.; assembly: GCF_049239865.1. NCBI lineage: Bacteria > Pseudomonadati > Pseudomonadota > Alphaproteobacteria > Caulobacterales > Caulobacteraceae > Aquidulcibacter > Aquidulcibacter sp. Next base: position 43,448 of record NZ_JBMLTR010000219.1, on the reverse strand, counting down.
ATTTCCTGCGGGGCTGGGACCCGTGACCGTCGCGGCTTCACCGGGCAAAGTGGGGACACCCCGGAAGTTCAAGCCATTGCCAAAACGGGTGCGGCAGGTGTCATAGCGTTTGTCACACCCAAGGCTAAAAGTGACGGCATCACCCTGCGCTGGCAAAATCGGCATCGGTTGGGCTAGTTTGACGGCGAGCTGACCGCCGACCAGTTCCACCTGCTGAATCGGTCGTGACAGGCCCTTCGCGCGCCCAGAATTGACCCGCAGTATTCCACCACTAAAGGCATTTAAATCAAATTCTTGCACGAAGGAGGTAGTTAAGGCACGGTCACTCTGCACTGCCATGATGGTCGCGGTCGCGCGATAAGCCGGGTCATTTAAATTGACGCCACAGCGTCCGTCGCCCAGGCTTGCGTCACAGCTACGGGCATAAAGACGGCCCACCATTTGGTTCATGGCGGGTTCGAGTGTTTGGATATTCAACTCGAAATTACTGCCATGACACACAATCGTCTGCACAAAGCCAGACCACAGCGGCAGACTTATCGTCGGCTCTTGCCAGTCGATCAGAAAAGCCTCAACCCGCGCTTGATCCCAAAGACCCAGCTTGATGTCATCGGCGTCCATCCCTGCCAGCGAGAGCGCGCCTGACAGGGCGGCATGGCCGGGGCTGAGCGACAATTCAGCTTCAACCGGGCTTTCGCTGAGGCTGAACGCAGCTTTGAAGAGTGTGTCGGCGACTTGAAGATCGCGGTCATGCTCGGTGGCAGCAAGGACCAAGCCGTCTTGCCGGATCAAGCGCCAAGCGCGCGCCAAAGTGGTGATACCAGCGCGCCATTTTGCGTCCAAGGTAGGTGGCAAAGACCTCATAACAAGATCTCCACCAGAGCCAGCGAGATAACCCGGCCTGCCTCAAACGCATCATGGGCAATGTCGAGGCGGTCGCTGTCAAAGCGGACGGGGGTATCAAAGCTAAAGCCTGCCCGCACCGACTGGCCAGCCGCTGGGGCCGTCGAAAGCGTGATCAAGCCTGTTTGGGTGTCCACAGAGAAAGCTGAAGCCGGAAGCTCTGTTGTGCCAATGCCCACCCGCACCGTGCCGAGGCCCGGCAGATGGATCGGTCGAACGCTGTTGCCCGCCGCATCGCCATAGGTTTTCTGCAACTGAAAGACCTTTTGGCTGCCATTGCCCGTGCCCAGAAGCTGATCGAACGGCCCCGGCATTTGTGACGGTCGACAGCTCTTGTGGTCCGCCGGATCACTGAAACGAAATCCATGGAGGCGTCCGAGACGGGCTTCAAAAAAGGCTGTGATTTCCGATAGATCGTCTAAGTTTCGAATGGCTGAGCCGACATCCCAGCGCCGTCGCGACCGAGACAAGCAGGTGTTGCGCACTTCGCGACCATTGGCCAAGGCCACCACTTCGGTCACCCGCTCTGGCCCACCTATGGCACCACGGGCCAGTTTCAGGGGAAAGTTGATGTTGTGAAACGCGGTCATAGCAAGCTTCCCCCGCGTTGAACGGCGCGGGCCAAAGCGGCCGCAACTTGGGTAGACGAGCGCTTTACCTCAGCCAGATTGCTACCAGGTGCCATATGGATCGTGATGTTGATTGGCTGACCAGCCCCGCTCGGAAGGATTGAGCCCGAGTTGGAAGGCACAAACAGTTCTGGTCCACGCTCGCCAACCAGATAGGCCCCGCCAGACGTCACCGGGCCACCATCTGCACGCGCGCCTGCTTGCGGGATGCTCTGCACGATCTGCTGAAAGGCCGCCTCCAAGGGTTTTGTGACAAAGCGCTCTAAGGCCAAATTGGACAGATCACGCACCAGACTGGCAGCCAGACCTCGAACAGAAAGTTCGCCACTACGCGCGGCTTCGGCCAAAGATGAGGACACGCGCTTGCCAGCTTTGGCAAAAGCGTCGCCTAATACGTCCGCTGCGGCTTGCGCAGGACCGGTGGCAAACGCATCCAAACTGTCTGCGGCGCGCTGCAAATCATCTTCAAATGAATTTTTATTCATTGATGTCATTAGGAGGAGTCTCCTCATCTGGGAAACGAAGCGATAGAAGGGTTAGGTTGGCGCGTGTCATGACCTCGGCGGTTGCCAGATCAGGGGCCACTAGGGCGCGCCATTCGGCAACCGAGACCTCCCAGAAGGAAGCAGGATCTAGGCTGAGGCCAATAGCTTGGCGAAGCAGGCTGGGCCACGGCAAAAGGCTCATGCCCCCGCCCCTTCAAACGCCTTTGTAATGGCCTCTGCTGCCTCCGCCGGGCGAATTTGTGCCTTGGCAAGGTCGGCTGCGCTCATGGCCTCGCCGCACAAGAGGGCAGAGATGATCACCAACACATCGTGACTGGACAGGGTGGCGAGGCGGGCCTCGAGGGCTTCTAATGTGTTGACTTCCAAGGCAGCTTCAAGGCGGGCCAGAGCGCCCATCGTCAAGCACAAGATCAAAGGGCGGCCATCGACATGCAAGACGGCTTCGCCGCGCGCGGGATTAATCAACCCGGTCATAGTGCGACAAATCCCAATTCGCCGGCGCTGACCAAAGTCATTGAGAAAGTTGCCTCCCCATCATGGGCACCGCCATATTCAAGCGCGGCGATCTGAAACGGCCCCTCAAGCGTGCCAAAGTCTGGGACGATTAAGCGCCAGATTCTGCGATCTTGCGCAAAAAAGCTTGTGCGTACCAAGGCATCAGACGCGGCATCCTTAAATACGCCGCTGCCGGTGACACTGGCTTCCTTCAAACCTGCCCCAGCCAAGAGTTCGCGCCAGGCATTTGGGCTTTCCGCCGAAGTGGCGTCCACCGACTTGGCGGCCAGCGCAATCGTCTTCGCACGCAAACCGGCGATCGTTACAAAATTCGGGATTGCGGCCCCATCGGATATCTTGAGTAGGACGTCCCGTCCTGCTTGTCCCGCCATAGCGGCCTCCTTAATGAAAATATATTCAGATACGATCAGCAATGATCTTTAAACGCACGATCCCGAGCCAAGACCGCCCGTCCGCACTGCGCATCACATCGCTATAAAGTGGCAGGATCAGCACGATGCGCGCGCCTAGTGGATTGGGCTTTGCCGCAGCGGCGCAGGTGGCGAGCGCTGCGACGGCTTGGCGGGCGATTTCGGCCCCCGGCTGGCGGCAGACGACCTCTAATGTCGCAATATGCTCGTCGCTTTGGACCACTGAGGCATCAACTGGCTTGGTCTCCCAACGTCGCCAAAAGGCAAAAGGATATGCAGCCAGTTTCACCGGGGCTTCGACCAATCGGACCGGATTGCCCAAGACCGCTTGAACGGCCGGATCTGCCCGAAACACGGCGTCCAACGCCTGCTGGCAAGCAGCCGCACTCATAGTTTGACCCTTTCGAAGCTCTGATCCCAAGAGGCTCTCTCGCCAGCTGCGGGGGCAGAGCCATCGCCATCGCGGCGCGCAATGGCATCCGCGACGGCTTCTAGAATGGCCAATCGGTCGGCTTGGGGCACCAGCGCGTTAGTGGCATAGCCCGCCTGATACTCGACGCTGAAGTCGCGCATCGGTTGGTTCAAGACGAATTTCCCATCAATCAGACTGAGGATGTTGCCACTCGGATCCGCCAGAGCGCCTGAAGGCAAAATCGTCCGCACCGCATGGATTGCGGTAACAGGATTGGTCGCCGGGATCAGAAAACCTGGAGACAAGGCACCAAGGAAATTCTGACGCACCCGCCGTGTGAGGAGCGCACGCCCGGTCCGCGCTTCAAAAGCCTCGCGCGCTGCCGTAATGAAGAGCGCGAGCAGAGCGTCATCCCCTTGCGCGCCGATCCGAAGATAGGCGCGCACATCTGAAAGGGACACGGGCTCCCCCTCTGGGGGGATCAGAATTTCCAGGGCCATGGGATTTTGCCTTAGCTGACGGTGAATTTGAGCAGTTTGATCGCGTCGAAGTTCTGCACACCACCGCCGAGGCGCTTGGTGACATAGAACATGACAAACGGCTTATTGGTGTAAGGATCCCGCAAGACCCGCACATCGGCCCGATCGACGATCAGATAGCCCTTCTCGAAGTCACCAAAGGCGATGGCGAGACCGCTGGCGCTGACGTCGGGCATGTCCTCGCACTCGACAACCGGGAAGCCCAAAAGCGTAGCGGGCTGGCCGGCGACCAAAGACGGTTGCCAGATGTATTGGCCAGCAGAGTCCTTAAATTTACGGACCAAACCAACCGTTCGACGGTTCATCAAGAAGCTGGCATTGGCCCGGTACGGCGTCTTCGGGGCATAGGTGAGGTCAACCAATTTATCGACCGGACTAGCGGCCGGAAATGCGCCCGCCACGCCCGAAGCGAGATAGCCAAGCTGGCCCCAAGTCGCGCTGGCATCGGGTGCCGCGGTATAGGCCAGAAGGCCCTTGGGTTTATTGACGCCATCGCCGGAGATGAAGGCAATGCTTTCCGCACTCGAGAAGCTTTCGGCAATCTCGCCCGCCAGCCATTGATCCATGTCCAGCAGCGCATCATCAAGAAGCGTCTGGGTCGCTGCTGCCATGGCGTAGATTTCGCCCATTGGAAACGAGAGTAAGTCCAAAGATGGAGTCGCTGTTTCGGTGCGCGTGCCGGTTTCGGCTACCCAGCCCACAGCTGGAGCCGAGATGGCAATCGGCTTACGGAAGATATTGGCAGACGTGGTACGGATCGAAGCCAAACGACGCATAGGTGAAGCGGCAAAGATGCGCCGATCAATCGTGGCTTGGACTTCTGGCGGCGCAACATGGCCGCCATCCGCGGCGACACCAACCGACAAGGATTTGGCTTCAATCGCTGCCAGAGCGCTTTCGTCACCCCGACGCATAAAGCCTGCCCAAGCAGCCTTAGCTTCTTGCCGCTCAAGGTCGACAGCTGGCTGGGTGCCAGGGCGAAGGCCTGCCAGCGACAAACGGTCCAAACTGGCCTGCGCGCGGTTTAGGCTACGATCAATACGATCTACTTTCTCTTCCAGCAGAACATCGGCCGAGGATTTTTGTTCGATCTGGGCCAGCCTTTGGTCGTTGGCGGCCCGAAAGGCCTCAAAAGCAGACATGAGTTCATTATGGGCCGCCCGTACTTCGGGCGACTGGGTCATTTTCGTTTCCATGGACTTCTCCGTTAGGCCGCCGGAGCGGCAGGGGGTTGAACTTGACGCGCAAGGTCCGCAGGCGCTGAAGGCCTTACGGATTGGGTTGGGCCGCGCACACGAAACCGGGCGCGCGGCAGCATGGGGAAGGTGACGATTGAAACTTCACGCAGATCAATCGTCTTCAAAATGCGCCCGCCAGCTGGCCGCGGCGTGGCTTCCAGCGTGCGAAAGCCAATCGAGAGGCCGTCGGCGAGACCGGCTTGGATCAAGGCGGCGATCTTTTGGGTTTCAGGATGATTGGGCTCAACCAGCCCCTTCATCCATAGGCCCGCTTGGTCCTCAAAGGCCTCTATCCAGCGCCCAATGGGTCGATCTGGATCATGCTGATAGAGCATGCGAATCGACGCGGCAGGCAGACGGCGGAGTGAGGTTTGAAATGCCCCCCGCTCAACCACATCGCCCGCTAAATCCGGCAAGCCAAATAGGCTGGCATAGCCTGCAATGATCAAAGGCTCGGTCATTTCGCCTCCTGATCAATGTGGTTTTCAATCCGATCAAGGCTGGAGCGGATAGCGGCGACCTGCGCTTCAATTCGGGCCATCCGTTCCAAAATCGGCTGCTGCAGCTTGATCTCGGACTCCAGATTATCGAGGCGTTGAGCTGCCGCCCCAACCCACAGCAGGGCCGCAATGGCTTGCAGCAAAAGGGTTAGGAGAATGGCCAAGGTCAGACGGAAATCTGGCGCTTGGCGGAGGATGGAAGCCGCACTTTGGTCGCTCATGATTTGCCCCCTTCAGCTGGTGGCAAATCGGCAGGTGCCAAGCCCGCCAGAGCGCGCTTTTCTTGCGTGGTAAGGAAGGAGGTTGCCTCAAGCCGTGCCCAGAAAGCTTCTCTCTCAGCCGAAAGCGCGGGCACATGGTCGAGATCGGATCGGATCAGAAGCGGTTCGTCACTCCACGGGCCTAGCCATGTTGCCAAAGCTGCTGCGGCTTTGGCGACCAAGGGCACAATCGTTTGTCGCCAGAAGGCGGTATTGGCTTCTTTGTAATTGGCGTAGGTCGCGTCACCTGGAATACCGAGCAGCATGGGCGGCACACCAAAGGCTAAGGCAATGTCGCGGGCAGCGGCGCGCCGAGCCTCGACAAAGTCCATCTCGGCCGGCGTCAGGCTCATGCTCGTCCATTCAAGCCCGCCTTCGAGAAGAAGTGGTCGGCCTGCATTGGCAGCACCGGTATGGGCTTGGCTGAGTTCAGCTTTCAGGCGCTCAAATTGGTCTTCACTTAGGCGTTCCGCGCCCGGCACACCACGATAGACTAAGGCCCCAGATGGCCGCGCCGCATTATCAATCAGCGCCTTATTCCAAGCACCACCGGCATTGTGAATATCCACCGCAATCGCAGCCGCCTCTAAAGGCGACTGACCATAGAGATCATCGCTCGGGTTAAAGAGCTTGAGGTGACACATGGGCGAGCGCCCAGTTGCAGGATCGCGCCAAAGTCGTCGCTTGATGCCATTTGCCTCATGCTCCCAACCCGCAGGCCAACCCGAAACACCCGGAATGATGCGGACGCGGTCCGGGCGAAGCGCACAAATCTCGCGTGGCTCCCCCTCCAGGGCAACGAGCTCTAGCCAGCCATTACCGGCGATTTGGAGGTGACCGAAGAAGGCTTCCAACAGCTCTGGCCCGGATTGCTCTGGATTGGGGCGATCTAGAAGGGCGGAAAAGCGGTGTGTTTGGCCGTTACGACCCGTGATCCGCAGTGGGACAGACGCAGCAGCCTCTGCGACCAGTCGCACGCAGCGATAAGCAATCGCATTGCGCTGGAATCCTTCACGTGCCAGTGCGCCATAGTCGCGCGGCGTCCAGACTGGGCGGCCTGGGCTTGTATAGGCCAAGAGCGAGGAGCCCATTTTGGCTTCAGGCCGCGCCTCTGGCGGGCTGGATTTTGACTTTGAGAAACGGGTGAGCAGAGGAAAGACGGCCATGACTGAATATCCGTTCATAAGCTACGGGCGGAAGGGCTAGGCCCTTGGTCGAGGATGAGGTCGGTTAGCGCCCAGACGAGCGCATCAACGCGGTCGGGTGAGCCCGTGAAGCCTGGCGCGCTAAAGCTGCACATTTGGTCCTCCAACTCGCGGAAGTGCGCCGCATGGCAGACGCGGTCCTGCGCATAGAGCAGCGCAACGGGTTCGGCGCGGGCGCGCTTGCCATGACTGGCGTGAACCAAGCGAATGGGGGCCAGCGGGACTGCGAGGCGCAGCACGGTGCGCACCATTTCACCACCTTGATTGGCCTCGGCAATGATCACATTGGCCTTGAAGTGCTGATAAGCTTCGGCCACCACCGCGGCCCATTCAGAAGGCTGCAAACCCTGCTTGGAAAGATCTGCCAGCACGATCGCGCGGCGTTGATGCCCTTCCCCGACGGCTGCAGCGACGATGATCCCACAATAATCGGCATGGGCACCAACACTCGCGGGGGGATCAATGGCGACAACAACGCGGTCATAGGCTGCATCGAGTTGACGGGCCTGCGCCGCGACCAGTTGCGCGCGGGTCCATAGCGCGCCTTCTGGGTCCTCGACCAGTTCGCCTTCCAATTCCTGCCGCGCCCAGACAGAACCCTGCCAGCGCGCTGCCAGATCTTCAGCAAATCCCCGCGCCAAGAAGTGGCGATTATCCTGCGTGGCAGAACGGGTGACGGCGCAAGTTGGGTCCGCCAATAATTGCTTGAGGGCTGGGATTGGCCTTGGTGTCGTCGAGAGCACCAATTGGGGCTCTTGCCCCAAGCGCAGCGCGGGTCTCAAAGTTGCGAAAACGGCATCAGGCTTTGACCAAGCGGCCATTTCATCGCCCCAGGCCCCGTCAAATTGTGGCCCGCGCAGACTGTCTGGGTCCTCAGCCGAAAAAAGAAGCGCATAGCCGCCATTGGGCCAAACCAAGCGCCGCCGCGAGACTTCAAAGCGGGGTCGTTCGCGCCGGCTGGCGATGGCCTTTAGGCCGGATTGGCCCTCGACCATCACATCGCGTACATCGGCAAAGGTCGGGCCAATCAAGGCCATGCGAGAGCAAACAGCGTTTTCCATCCGCTCACGCACCCACTCGGCACCCGAGCGCGTTTTGCCCGATCCGCGTCCGCCCAGAATGAGCCAAGTCCGCCATTCTTGCGGTGGAGAAAGCTGACTGCTGCGCGCCCAAAACGGCCACAATGTTTGCAGCCGATTGATTTGCCTGTTGCTGAAACACGCGACAAACTGTTGCCGTTTGTCGTCCGACAGGCTGGTCACTTGGTTGAAGGTCCAGCGAAACGGCTCGCGCTCGGGTAAGGGCCGGATGGTTTTGCGGATCGGCTTGCCTGTCACGTTGCATGTCTTTCTCCAAAGCGCCCAAAGGCGTGGGCCGTTGATGGCGAAGACAAGGATGACCGAATGAGGTGGTCGGTCTGAGAGAACGCGCGGCTCGAACTTCAAGAAGCGGCGAAAAGCCTGAAAATTTGAGCATTTGATCGCCCTGCAGGTCGATTTCTACATGGATAAAGCTTGACCCATCGGGCGGATCAGCGGCGTTCTCTGACCTCATTTTAAGGACGGGTTTCAGGCTGATGCAGGGCGTCTTTCGCGCAGACCTATTGGAGCGCAAAGCCAAAATCAGGGCCTATCACATGCGCTTGCTGACCATATTGGCAGTCAGCGTGATCGTCTTGGTTTGCCTGACAACCTACGCCGCGTGGCGGCACTTCCTATCGGATTTGCCTAAGATCGCCTCTAATGAAGAAATCTGGACCGCCAACCGCAAATCCAGTCTTGAAATGGTCGATGCCAATGGAGAAACCATCACCATTCGCGGGCCGCGTTATGGCCGCAGGGTCAGCGTGGATGCCCTGCCCGCCCATGTTCTACAGGCATTTCTGGCGGTTGAGGACGCACGCTTCTTTGAGCATGGCGGCGTTGACTTGTGGTCGATTGGTCGGGCTGTATTTGAAAACCTAACTGCTGGGCACACCGTGCAAGGCGCTTCGACCATCACGCAACAATTGGTCAAGAACGTCTATCTCAGCCCCGAACAGACCTTTAAGCGCAAGCTGCAGGAAATGGTTTTGGCGTGGCAGATCGACAGCCGCCTGACGAAGAAGCAAATCCTCGAAATCTATCTCAACCGCATTTATTTCGGGCAGAATGCCTATGGCATAGACGCCGCCGCTTGGCGCTTCTTCTCCAAGCACCCGAGCAAGTTAACTTTAGCCGAAGCATCCATGTTGGCAGGCCTTCCAAAGGCACCCGGCCGCTTGGCCGTTGATTTAACGGCAGCCCCAGCCATAGAGCGACGCGCCGTTGTGCTGCAGCGTATGGTGGCCGCAGGCTTTATCACCCAAGCCACAGCGGAAGCGACGATGCGCGAGCCGGTGGCTTTAAAAGTGACGCCCGATATTCCTGAAGGCCAGATGGGCTATGTCATCGATATGGCGCAGAAAGAGGTGGAAAGCGTTGGGAAACAGGTCGCTCCAGATCGGATTCTCCGACTAACCGTGGACGCCAAAATACAGGCTTCAGCTGTGCAAGCGGTGCAAGCGCTGGTGGGGGATGGAACGGGGACCGGCGTGACCCAAGCCGCCTTGATTGCGATGGATCGGCAAGGCCGCATCCTCGCGATTGTCGGGGGCCGCAATTATGACGAAAGCAAGTATAATCGGGCGACTATGGCCAAGCGCCAGCCCGGTTCCAGCTTTAAGCCCTTTGTCTATGCAGCCGCGCTCGAAAAAGGCATGACGCCCGACACAATCCGCGTGGATAAGCCGATTAGCTTTGGCGGCTGGCGACCGCGCAATTTCAATGGCGGCTATTCGGGTGCCATGAGCCTTTCGACAGCGCTTACGCGCTCGATCAATACCATTGCCGTCCAATTGGCCTCTGAAGTCGGCATTGATCGCTTGATCTTATTGGCTCAGCGATTGGGCATCGATAGTGAGTTGCCGCGCAATCTGTCGATCTCACTGGGCGCGGGTGAAGTGACCCTGTTGGACATGACACGCGCCTATGCCACCTTGGCCAATGATGGGGTGCGCGTTGACCCCTATCTGATTGAGCGGATTGATACGACGCGCGGTACGGTGGCGTTTCAGCGCGAAAGCAAAGCCCCGGTCCAAGTCTACGAACCGTTGCGCGCGCGGCAAATGACCGCCATGCTGGCCGATGTGGTTGCCTTTGGTACGGGCAAGCGCGCGCGTCTGCCCGGTGGCCGCGAAGCTGCCGGCAAGACGGGCACCTCGCAGAATTTTCGCGACGCTTGGTTTGTTGGCTATACGTCCGACATCATTTGCGGCGTCTGGGTTGGCAATGACAGTTCCAGCCCGATGAATGGCGTTACAGGCGGGACCTTGCCCGCGCTCATCTGGGAAGACTTCATGGCCGCCGCCCATGAGGGCAAACCCCTCTCGCCCCTGCCTACTTTGGACGATCTCAAACGGCCCAGCCCCAATACATTGGCCGCTTTTTACGAAAGCTTGGCGGATATGTTTGCCGCGGCGGGTGGGCAGGATGTGGCAGCCCTACCCGCTTTGCGCAAACTGCCCAACCCGACTGCAGCGGCACCAGCCCCTGCAGCCAATGTAGGCCGCTAGATTTATGCGGCCTGACGCGCCGCCAAAATCATGTCTGACGCCTTCTCAGCGATCATGATGGTCGGCGCATTCGTATTGCCCGAAATCAGACGCGGCATGATCGAGGCATCGACAACCCGTAAGCCCTCCACCCCGATCACACGAAGCTGGGGATCCACCACCGCCATCGGATCGCGGCCCATCTTTGCCGTCCCAACCGGGTGATAAATGGTTGAGCCTGTTTCGCGGGCATAGGCGAGGAATTGTTCGTCACTCACAACGCCATTGCCCGGCTCCATCTCCGCCTCGATCAAGCCCGCCAAAGAGGGTGCCTCAGCCATGCGACGGCCAATCTTCAGGCCTTCAACAATGGTTTGCTGATCTAGGCTATCGGCCAGATAATTAGGCCAAATACCCGCATGCTGACTGGGGTCGGCAGACTTGATTTGAATCCGCCCCGTGCTTTCCGGCCGCAATTGGCATGGTGCGATGGTGAGGCCAGGTTGGTCTTCCAGCACCATTTTTTGCTCTTCAAACAGCTTCTTCTGGTCCATGGTGGCGGGCAGAATATGATATTGAACATCGGGGGTTTCGAGGTCTGGCCGCGTCTTCACAAAGGCGGCGATATGGGCCGCCGACAGGGTCAATAGGCCTTTGCGCTGGAACAGAAACTTCAAAACCTCGCCAACAAAGGTCAGGCCCTTGGTCATTTCATTGACCGACTTTACCCCTGCCTTCAGGCGATAGCGCATGCCCACGACATAATGGTCGCGCAGATTTTCGCCTACGCCCGGCGCGTCGACTTTGACGTCAATGCCATGGCGCTTGAGCAAATCTGCCGGGCCAATGCCCGACAATTGCAACAATTGTGGTGAGTTGATCGCCCCGCCGGAGAGAATAACCTCATGCTTGGCAGACGCCGTGATCAAATCGCCATCGACAGAGAATAAAACCCCTGTTGCCCGCTTGCCGTCAAACAAGACTTTATGCGCCAGTGCATGGGTGCGGATCGTCAAGTTTGTGCGATGCTTGATGGGATTGAGATAGGCCACCGCAGCCGAGCAGCGCATGCCATTCTTCACCGTCAATTGGTAATAGCCAATGCCTTCTTGGTTCTCGCCATTGACGTCGTCATTGCGCGGAATACCGGCTTCAATGCCAGCCTGAATAACGGCATCTGAGACGGGATGTTTTTGCGTCACGTCGGACACATTTAAGGGGCCGCCTGTCGCGTGCCCTTCCATGCCGGATCGTTCTTGGTTTTGCGACTTCAAGAAATAGGGCGAGCAATCATCCCAGCCCCAGCCTTCGCAGCCCAATTGCCGCCAGATGTCATAGTCGCGCTGTTGGCCACGAATATAAAGAAGGCCGTTGATCGAGCTGGACCCGCCCAGCACTTTGCCGCGTGGCCAAACATGCTGGCGACCATTGGTGCCGGGGTCTTCTTCGGTCTGATAGAGCCAATTGACCTTGGGATCCTTCAAGGTCTCAGCATAGCCCACTGGGATGTGAATCAGAGGTGAGGTGTCCTTCCCGCCGGCTTCCAACAGCAGGACTCGAATTTTTGGATCCGCCGTGAGTCGATTTGCCAAAACGCAACCCGCGCTACCTGCGCCAATGATGATGTAGTCATAGGTTTCGCCCGCAGGCAGATTGGCTTCGCTCATCCCAGTGTCCTCTGTTTTTGCTTTGATTTGCCGACAGCTTAGCCAAGACCAACTCAAATGAAAGTGCTTTCTCGGATTGGCCGCAAAAAATGACACTGCCGTCAACATGACGTAGCGTAAACTTTGTGCTTGACGTTACGGAAATCTGTTCTAATTGTTATAACACTGGCCAGCAAACCAGCTGTTCAGCTCCAGCTTTAGGAGACAACGTCATGAAACAGTCCCATGCCCTCGCACCCCCCACCCAAAAACTGCTGTACCGAACAGCCGCACTAACGGGGTCTGGGATCCTTTGGATCGGCCTTGGTTACCTCGCCTTGACCTATGTTCCCACGATCCAAAAGCTGCAAATGCCCGAACCGCCACCGATCGCCGTAGCCCCCCGCGACCCGCCAAAGCCGATCATCCCGCCCAAGCCCGAACCGGAAAAGCCCGTCAAAAACCAGCAAGTCCAACAAACCCCAGACAACACACCAACATTGACAGAGAGGCCCACAACCGAAGTCGTGCCGCTTGGCCCAGTCGATAGCCTGCCCATTGGACCGGTGGGTGAAGGGCCTGTGGCCTTCACGGGGGGTGGTGAGACATTGGGACCAGCCTTAGGCCCCATGCCGACAGAGATTGCGCCTGAAGCCCCAGCTGCCCCCCGTCTGATCATCAACCCCATCCGCCAAGCCGGGGCTAATCCTGGCTTTCCGCGCAAGGCGCTCGACCGGGAAATCTCCGGCGAAGTCACGTTGAGCTTCACGGTCACCGCCCAAGGTAAAGTGGCCAATTTGACGGTGATCAATGAGGCACCGAAGGGCTACGGCTTCGCAGAGGCTGCTCGCAAAGCGGTGGAGGCTTGGACGTTCCAGCCCCAAACAATCGACGGAATCGCAGTCGCCTATCCTGCCCGCTATACGATCAGCTTCAAGCTAGAGGATTAGGATTTTACCAAGCGGGTCACGGCTTCGGCCGAAGCTGCGGCCATGACCCGCCCCAGCGCCTCAATCCATACCTAAAAACGCATTCACCGTCAGCCGTCCCGTGGCAGGATTTAGATCAAAAACAAAGTCATCTGGAATATGGGCGCAATGAAGGCTGGAGCTGAGATAGACAATCATGCGGTTAAAGCGCGCCTGATGGCGGCCAATCATTTCATATAGCGGACTGGTCTCATTGATATAGCCGAAATCGGGCAGACCGTGGTGCGCAACGTCGGCATTTAGGGCCGCTTCAAAGGCTGAAAAGCGGCCCGCATCGACACTTTCAAATCCTGTGCTGCGTTGCCGGTAAAAGGCTGTGCCGCCTTGGTTCTCGCCACGACACAGATAGAGAAGCGCCGCGACGCGACCATATTCGAGACTGTCGAAATGCGGCAAACGCTGGATCGGTTGCAACTGATCTGAAGGCGTCGTCACCAGCGAGAAATTGCACTCGCGCAGACCTGCGCGTCCGGAATAGTCAAAGCATCGCGGAAGAATTTCCGCCAAGGGTCCCAGCAAAGTTTGAAAGGATGATGGCGGCACAGGTGCCCGTATACCTGGATAAAAGGGCCCGTTCGGCGCAAAGGCTGGCCCGGCCACGGCAAGGTCCATAATCGCTTCAGGATCTGCCAGATAATCGTCTAGCACCACGACTTTGATAGGTTCGCGCCCGTGGTGATAGACGCGCGCGGTTCGGCCCTGCGTTTCAAAAACCTCAATCGGAGTCTGGAGCAGCTCGGCCATCACATCCCATCTGTAACGGTGCGACAAAAATCCTTGGCGCGCTCCCCTTGCACGCGCTTGAACGCCTCGGCACTCGGGGCAAGACGACGAACCAGCAAGAGGCCCTTATCGCTTGGCAGACTGACGACGACTTCGCCGGGTTTGGCCGCAATCGGTGATCGGGCCGAGACCACCATGATTTGCGCACCCTCTGGGCCGATTTTGCGGTCATTCAGGGTGAAGACATTATCGGTGTTGCCAGCATAGAAGGCCGCTGATGTATAATCAGCACCTTTGCCGATAAAGACCCGGACAGGGCCTTTGCTGAGGTCGAGGGCGCACGTGGAATAGGCAAGATCGGGCGAAGAGCGCACAATTTGTTGGTTCTGCGGCGTCACCATATTGCCGTGCGCGAGGCGATTGATACCACCAGAGGCTTCGGCGATCCGCTTCATCGCGATATTCATGATCACGCTGGGGATAAGGCCAATGGTCAGCAAATGACCTAAAACGGCCAACAATGCACCAAAGGCCAAAGGCTTCAGCCAGCCGGGCTTTTTTTGATCTTGGGCCATTAGTTTGTCCCTCCCGAAGCTGGAGTTTGGGTGCAGGAGACTTTCTTGACGCTGGGTAGCTTCAAGGCTTGCAGGGCGGACTTCTCAACCGATTGCGGATTATAAAGGCGGATGGTGAGAGAATAAGTGCCGCCACCCTTGCTGGACAACCAAGGCCCGGGCGTTTTGGGCCGTGTCGGGCTGAGAGTCCCCGTCCAACTCGTCGCTGGCGCGACAAGGGCGCGGGTGGCATCAATCGAGCTTGCGCCATCGGTATTGATGGGCAACATCTGGTCCGCGCCATAAATGGTGATCGACCACCAGCGGGTTGGGATCACCTCCCCGCTCAAGGCATAGGTGCAGCCTTCAACCAGTTTGGCGCCATCGTCATCGACATCTCGGTTGAAATAGACCGTCTCTTCCTTGGTCAAAGCCAATAAGCCAACACGCGCAATGGTGGCGCGCAGCCACGGGTTTGCGGCCGCCGCACCGACGGTTGGATCGGTAGACCAGCGGCCAGAGACCAGCTTTGCGTCGCTAAACAGGCCGCCCGAGACACCAAGTGCCGAGCCCACGCCTAGGCCTAGACCCAAGACGCCGCAGATAAGCCATCGCCGCATAGGCACCCTCCCCCTGAGTTCTTTGTTGCGGTCAGCTTAAGCGACTGGGCGGGAAAAAATAGTGCCTCAATACACTCAAGGCTTGGGCTTAAGCTTTGGCGAGCGCGAGGCAAAGCTCTCGCCCGATCAGGGCAGCTGTTCCAACATCGCCACGGTCCCAGCGCAGTACCAACGCCTTAGCGCGCAAGCTTAAAAACGGGGCTTCTCCACCGGCGGCCGACATCGTCAAAGCGGGGCCAAGCCTGACAGACCAAGGCAAAGCTGGATCGCGGTCTGTCGCCCAAGCTAGCCCTTCTACGCCGCCCGGCGTGGGAATGGGCGTCAGCGCGCCATCGGCTGGCAAAGCAAATGGCCAAGGGGCAGCCTTCGGGGCAAAAATCAGGCTGAGCGGGACGGCCTCTTTCAAACGAATGACCAAAAACACATGCGCACCAGATTGAAGGGCTGCCATGGCAAAGCCTTGCATGCGGCCCGTCATGGCATCTTGCACCTCGCGGGGCCCTAACGCGCGCAGGCCGGCATCTTCAGCGTCTGAAAGTGCTGCTTGGATCGCAGACTCATTGACGATGGAGGTGGGTTGCACGAGCACACCACCTCCTTCACGCGCTCCTTGCGCCATCAGCCGCCACAGGGC
Source organism: Aquidulcibacter sp. (assembly GCF_049239865.1). Taxonomy (NCBI): domain Bacteria; kingdom Pseudomonadati; phylum Pseudomonadota; class Alphaproteobacteria; order Caulobacterales; family Caulobacteraceae; genus Aquidulcibacter; species Aquidulcibacter sp. The sequence continues at coordinate 27,593 of NZ_JBMLTR010000219.1, read as the reverse complement.
AATCGCCCCTGCCCCCGTCGATGCCAAGACCAGCACCAAAACCAAGACCCCTGCGCCATAGGACACAAAGCCCGGCGCATTGAGTGCCAAGGGTGCCAGCAAAGCGAGCAAGAAAAAAGCTAAGATCAACCCGCCGGCCGAAAGCGCAATCAGCCCGCCTTCATGACCCGTGCGCGCCTTGGCCGCATCAAAGCCATCACGCAAATTCTGCATGAGATATTTGGGGTTTAGAGGAAACGGGGTGCGCGCCATGGTCTAGTGATGACGTGACTCTTTGGGTTTGTGAAATCCGATCCGTCGCAGACGTTTAGACGCGGTCAAAATAGCGCGCCAACACGCCTTCATAAATGTCCGTTAGCGTTTCAATATCGCGCGTCTCCACCCGCTCATTGACTTGATGCATGGTCGCGCCAACCAAGCCGAACTCGCACACCGGGCAATAATCCTTGATGAAGCGCGCGTCTGACGTGCCACCCGTGGTCGATAACTCAGGTCTGCGCCCGGTCACGGCCTCACAGGATTCTTGGATAAGGTGGGTCAATAGGCCAGGTGGGGTAAAAAAGGCTTCGCCAGAGACCATAATCGACAGCTCAATCCTACCGTTAAACCCAGCTTCGGCCCGCTTGGCTTCGGTTAGAAGCCAGTTCGTGAGGCTTTCGCCTGAATGGGCCGTATTAAAGCGGATGTTGAAGCGGGCCGTCGCCTTTTCCGGGATTACATTGGTGGCTGGGTTGCCGACATCCATGGTCACGACTTCCAGATTAGACGGCTGAAAGCCTTCAGCCCCGTTATCGAGCTGGTGGCTTTGGATTTGATGCAAAAAGCCGATTAAAGCGCGCACTGGATTGGCAGCCTTATGGGGATAGGCAACATGGCCCTGAATCCCCGTCACGGTGACGGTACAATTGAGGGAGCCGCGGCGACCATTCTTGATCATATCGCCCATGGCATCTGGATTGGTCGGCTCGCCCACCAAGCATTGATCCAGGACTTCGCCTTCTTCGGTAATGGCTCGGAGGAGTTTCTTTGTGCCATGCAGCGCGACACCTTCTTCATCCCCGGTGATGAGGAAGGAGATAGAGCCCTTGGGTTTTGGATTCTTCTCCAAATAGCGGGCTGTCGCCGCGATAAAGGCAGCAATCCCACCCTTCATATCGGCAGCCCCCCGTCCGATCAGCAAGCCATCTTGCAAGGCGGCTTCAAACGGATCGACCTTCCATTGCGCCAAATCCCCCGTCGGCACCACATCGGTGTGGCCAGCAAAGCAGAAATTGGGGCCTTCGCTGCCTAAGCGCGCATAGAGATTATCGACATCCTCAAAAGGATAGCGCTTGACCACAAAGCCTAAGGCCTCCAGCGCCTGTTGCACGACGTCGAGCGCCCCGAGATCCGCTGGCGTGACAGAGGGCTTGCGGATCAAATCGCAAGCAAGATGGATCGGGTCGAAGAGGTTTGTGGTCATAAGCCCAACCTAGGGCAGATTGGTGGCTCTAGCCAGTGGCAGCCACTCGACGGATCGCAGCCATGGCTGCAGCATTGGCGATCAAGTCCGCGCCTTCGGTCCAGACAGGTTGGCCAGATTGAATGGCGTCGACAATGCCATCGAATTGATAGGCGAACGTCGGACGGCGCGGAAAGGTTTCGCGGGTTTCTTGGCCGTCTAGGGTCAATTTCAATTCCGCGCCATATTGGGGGGCAAGCGGGTTATCAATATCGAGGCGACCTTTGGTGCCGACAAGTTCTAACCTTGGCGGCTTGCGCCCGCCTTCGGGGTCCATGTCGCAAATCACATCGGCCTGAAGGCCATTTGGGAAAGAAAAATGCGCTGTCGTGCGTCGATCAATGCCATCAGGCTCAAGGTCTTGATGCGCGGAAGTCACTTCAGGCTCTGCCCCTGTTAATTGTCGTAGCCAGCTGACGGGATAGCAACCGAGATCAGCCAGAGCGCCCCCACCTTGGGAAGCCTGCCAGCGAAATTCGCGTGCGTTGCGGACGATGGGCACCGAAAACTCTGCCTCGGCCGAGACAAGCTCGCCCAATTGCCCCGATTGCACGATCTCTACGGCACGACGAAACAAGGGGTGCCAGCGATAGTGAAAGGCCTCAATCAAGCGCTTACCGGCCTTTTTGGCAGCATCCACCAAAACCCGCGCCTCGGCCTCATTCACGGTCGCAGGCTTTTCGAGGAAAACATGTTTGCCCGCTTCAAGGGCCTTCAGGCTCCACTCACAATGGCCTGCCGGCGGCAGCGCGATATAGACCACATCGACATCATCGCGCGCGATGACTTCTTCATAGGTTCCCGCGTTGGGGATGGCGTGCGTCATCGCATATTCAAGCGCGCGCTCCCGCGTCGACGCCCCAATCGCCACCAGACTGGCATCTGGGTTCTCTGAAAGAGGATCAATCAATGCTGGTTTGGCGATACGTGCCGCGCCGAGAATAGCGAACCGAAGAGCCATCTACTTCCAATTCATAAAGACGGACACAAATACTAAAAGTCCACATTGTTGTGAGAGTCAACAAAAAATCAACCAGCGCACTTTGATTTGGTTCCCCGCTGGGTCAAGCCCTACTGATCACGAAAGCGTGATAATTGTGACAATGACTGCGAAATTTTGCATTACCGCAAGAAACCAAAGCTAACCGCAGCGTTTGGAGCGCCATTCAGCAACTTGAGGCAAGCTCTGCCAACCAAAAGCCGCTTCGCTTGGGCCATTGGCCCGCAGCGCTTCTAGGCGCGCCATGCCTTCATCATAGGTCGGAATATGGCCGATCGGGACTCACCAGAACGCCATATGGGCGGTGCCGAGCATGGGAAACCATTCGGCCTTTTGATTATAGACTTTAAAGTGCGCGGTCTTCCACACAAAGTCCTCTAGCGCTTGGGCTGTCGTCCACACGCTCATATTGATCAGGAATCGGGGATCTTCAGAGGCGCGAATGTCCATCGCACTGCCGGAATCCGACTTTAACCGCCAAATAAAGCCCTCTGCCCGCTCTGCAATTGCATTGACGGCATCAATGCGACTGGTGAAGCCTGCAAACCGCGGATCATCCTGATCATAACGCGAGACCGACACATTGATCTGGGCCAGATAATGCCCATCAGGCTGCGGAAACATGGGGCCTCCTAGTCGCGCAACAGCTCATTGATACCGGTTTTAGAACGCGTCTGGGCATCGACGGTCTTGACGATCACGGCGCATGCCAAGCTGGGCCCGCCCTTGGGGTCTGGTAAGGAACCCGGTACGACCACGGCATAGGATGGCACTTCGCCGCGATAGACGGCACCAGTCGCCCGATCGATGATCTTGGTCGACGCGCCCAAGAAGACGCCCATGGAGATAACCGCCCCTTCGCGCACGATAACACCTTCAGCGACTTCAGAACGCGCACCGACAAACACATTGTCTTCAATGATGACAGGGCCAGCTTGCAAGGGCTCCAGCACGCCGCCAATACCCGTGCCACCCGAAATATGGACATTGGCCCCAATCTGCGCGCAGGAACCAACCGTCGCCCAGGTGTCAATCATGGTGTTTTCGCCGACATAGGCGCCAATATTCACAAAGCTGGGCATCAAAACCGCACCCTTGGCGATAAAGCTGCCGCGGCGCACGACAGAGCCCGGCACCATACGGAAGCCTGCTTCGCGGAAATCAGGCGCTAACCAGCGCGCGGTCTTCAGGGGCACCTTATCAAAGGCGCGCCCGGCATGTTGCACCGGATGGGGATCATGCTCTGGGTCGATCAGATAATTGTCGTTGAGACGGAAGGATAACAGCACGGCCTTCTTCAGCCATTGGTGCGTCGTCCATTGCCCGTCAGCGCCACGCGAAGCCACGCGTACGACGCCCTGATCCAATAAGGTTAAAGCTTCCCCCACCGCATCGCGAACGGCCCCTGTCGTCTCAATCGAGATGGCGGTCCGGTCTTCCCACGCGGCATTAATGGTGGCTTCAAGATGGTTTAGATCAGTCATGGGCGTGGTCATTTTCAGCTAGCGGGTTTGGCCTTAAGGCCTTTTGCTATGCCCGTGCTTGGCCTGTCACGCAATCGCTTGCGTCACTTGCAACAGCCAGAATTAAAACAAACGTCCACCATTCGGCACTTTTTGGTCGGGCGCAAATAGGACGACTTGGCCATCGGGGTCTGGGAAGCCCAAGGTCAGCACTTCAGACCGGATCGGACCAATCTGACGCGGCGGGAAATTGACAACGGCCGCAACTTGACGACCGACAAGCTCATCAAGGCGATAATGCGTGGTGATTTGGGCGGAGGATTTCTTGATGCCTAAGGTCGGGCCAAAGTCGATCATCAAGATGTAAGCGGGCTTGCGGGCGGCCTCAAACACCTCTGCCGCGACAATCGTGCCGACGCGAATATCGACCGTCAAAAAGTCGTCGAAGGTGATGGGCTCAGCGGCGGGGGCCGAGGGGTCGTGCAAGTGGTGCATGGGCTGGCCTAGATCGAACCCTTTTCTTCAACCACCAAAATTCGGGCGGCCCCGACAGGGCGCGCAATGTGCTCATCGCCCACTTGGGCGACAAAAACATCATTGGGACCAAGGCGTACGGTCTGTTCAACGCCATTGACCTTATAGGACATATCAACCGCGCCATCGACGACCATAAAGACTTCCGCGCCTGTATTGGTGTGCCAGATATAGGGCTTATCGGTCCAATGCAGCCGTACACTCGCCCCAGCAATTTCGGCCAAATCCCGCGCACCCCACGCCCGCTCGGCGGTGAATTGGGTGATGTCCTGATGGATCTCAGCCATGTTGGGTTCCCGCTTCGACAACCGCTTCCAAAAAGGTGGTCAGATCATTGGTCATGTGATGGACATGGTCAGGTGTCTCATCGACAGGCCCTGCAGGCCTTCCATCAAGGGGCTCGTGGCTCCAGTCCTTCCAAGACCAGACGAGGATGGTGGAAAAGCCAAGCTCGTGGGCGGTCAACAAATTGCGCGACAAATCTTCCACCATGACGGCTTTGGTTGGCTCAACCACATGGCGGTCAATCAGAACGTCAAAGGCTTCCCGCTTGGGCTTGGGCACATAGCCTGTCGCTTCAATGTCAAACAGATCGTGGAAAATGTCCTCAAGGCCCAAGGCCTTCAGCGTGCGCTCCGCATGGCCGCGTGAGCCATTGGTGAACACCAGTTTCCGGCCGGGCAAAGCCTCAATCGCGGCGCGCAATTTCGGCGCGGGCACGACGGGGCTGTAGTCGAGGTCATGGACATAATCGAGGAAGGCGCTGGCGGGCATATCATGCTCGCGCATCATGCCATTCAACGTCGTGCCATAAGTCGTATAATAATGCTTCTGCTTGGCCTTGGCTGCATCATAATCGAGACCCAGATAGCGGCCGACAAACTCGGTCATGCGCTCGTCAATTTGGGCAAACAAGTCACATTCAGCGGGATAAAGCGTATTGTCGAGATCAAAGACCCAATCTTCGGCCTCAAAAAGTCGGGTCAGCGGGCGTGTGGTCATGAGCGAATAAGGGTTCCTGAACCGGAGTCAGTGAAAAGTTCGTTGAGGATGGCGTGGGGCGTGCGGCCATCCAAGATGACGACGGCCTCCACACCGGATTCAATCGCCGTGATGGCTGTCTCTAATTTAGGGATCATCCCGCCATTCGCAACGCCCGACGCCATCAAAGCCCGCGCATCGGCAATCGTCATCTCGGGGATCAGATTGCCATTGCCGTCCTTCACCCCTTCAATATCGGTCAACAACAAGAAGCGCTTGGCATGTAGCGAGCCAGCCAAGGCCCCGGCAGCGGTGTCGGCATTGATATTGAAGGTGGCACCAGCCGGGTCCACACCGATGGGGGCCACCACTGGCACATAATCCTGCTCGGCCTTGATCAAGGTCATGACCAATTGCGCATCGACTTCTTTAGGGTCGCCGACAAAGCCCAGATCGACCACTTGTTCGATCCGGCTTTCAGGGTCCTTGCGGGTGCGCACGACTTTTTCGACCGTGAATAGGCGCGCATCCTTGCCCGAGAGGCCAACGCCGCGCACATCGGCTTCGCGGCCTGCTTGGGTGATCAAATGCGCCAATTGCTTATTGACCGCACCCGACAACACCATTTCGGCGATTTCCATCGTGGCGGTATCGGTGACGCGCAGACCGTCGACAAACTCAGACTTTACGCCTGCCCGGTTCAGCATGGCGCTGATCTGTGGCCCACCGCCATGCACGACGACGGGGTGAATGCCGACGAGTTTCAACAAGACCACATCGGCGGCAAAGCGCTGAGCGGTCGCCTCATCGCCCATCGCATGGCCGCCATATTTGATCACCACCGTTTCGCGGTCATAGCGCTGGATAAAGGGTAGCGCCTCGGCCAAGGTTTTAGCGGTTGCAAAAGCGGTCTCAGCTTTGCTGGGGGCGGCAGTGTCGGCAGTCATAGGCGTTAGATTCCCAAAGGGCTCACAGGCAGGGTGATCGCTTTAGCGGGCTACGCCCCTCACGCCAAGCTGTTTGGGCTTTGGTATAAGGGCAAGGGGCAGATTTACCGAAACGTCTTCACCTCAAAGCGCCCTGTATGGGTCGCAATCCCGCGCTTCATGCCTTCGCTGACATAGGGCGTGGAGACATTGCCCATGGCGTCTACGGCAATCAAGCCGCCATCGCCGCCTTGGGTTTCCATATCGGCCAAGGCACCCGCGCAAGCAGACGCCAAGGTTTGCCCGCCATAGCGGACGCGGGCAGAGATGTCGGCAGCAACAGCGGCGCGCATGAAATATTCGCCTTGGCCCGTACAGGAAACGGCCACGCGCTCATCCGCCCAGGTCCCTGCCCCGATCAAGGGCGTATCGCCAACCCGGCCCGGCATTTTGTTCAACAGGCCACCAGTCGAGGTGGCCGCTGCCAGTCGCCCTGCAATATCGCGCGCCACCGCACCCACCGTGCCATGGGCCAGCTCACCGGGCTCCACAGGGCGACGAACAGCTGGGGTGTAATAAGCGGCAGGGTCTTCAATTTCCTCAAGGCCCATGTCGTGGGCGAACGCCTTGGCCCCAGCGCCAACCAGCAGCACATGCGGGGTCTCGTCCATCACCGCGCGCGCGGCCATAATGGGCGAGCGGAAGCCAACCAAAGCCCCAACCGCGCCAGCACGCCTGAGCGCGCCATCCATCACGGCAGCATCCAACTCATACTCACCATTGCCATTAGCCGAGGCACCCTTGCCTGCGACGTGGAAGCCTGAATCCTCCAGTTCTCGCACCATGGAGACCACCACGTCGAGTGCGGACAAGCCTTCTTCCAGCATATCGGCACCGCGTTTGAGAACTTCCGCCATGTGGGCTTCTTCCCGGTCATAGGTGCGACCGCGTGCAGGCCCTGCCCCGCCATGAAGTGCCAATGCCCAAGCCATGAAATGCTCCCTATGCGCTGGGCACCAAAAAGGTCACCCAAGAAAAATGAGAAATGAGACATCCTGCTCTAGTGCGAAGCGTAGCACTTCGCTATGCCTTTCAAAACAGATTGCTCAGGAGACACATCATGAAGGCGCTTTTGTCCAACTCACCCGGTATGCCCGAGACCCTCAGCTTGTCGGAATTGCCCGATCCAGTTGCTGGCAAAGGCGATGTTATTCTCGATGTGAAAGCCGTCGGCATCAATTATCCTGACGTTCTGATCATTCAAGACAAGTATCAGTTCAAGCCAGAGCGCCCGTTTGCACCAGGCGGTGAAGTCTCGGGCGTTGTTTCCGCTGTCGGCGAAGGCGTCACCCACCTCAAAGTCGGTGACCGCGTGATTGGCTCGACCGGTTGGGGCGGCTTGGCAGAAAAGATCGCTTTGCCTGCCGCGCGCTGCATTCCCATCCCCGATACCATGCCGTTTGATGAGGCTGCGGCCTTCATCATGACCTATGGCACCAGCCATTATGGCCTGAAAGATCGTGGCCATCTGAAAGCCGGTGAGACTTTGTTGGTTCTGGGTGCGGCCGGCGGGGTTGGCCTTGCTGCGGTTGAACTCGGCAAAGCCATGGGCGCAAGGGTCATTGCTGCCTGCTCGACGCAAGAAAAAGTCGACGTCTGTCTTGCCCATGGCGCAGATGAAGGCCTTGTCTATCCAACGGGCGAATTTGATGCCGAAGGCAAAAAGGCCTTGGCAGACTTGTTCAAAAAAGCCTGCGGCCCCAATGGCGCAGACGTGATTTATGATGGCGTGGGCGGTGCTTATGCCGAGGCCAGCTTGCGCGCCATTGGCTGGGAAGGCCGTTTCTTGGTCATCGGCTTCCCCGCAGGCATTCCAGCCATTCCGCTGAATCTGACGCTTTTGAAGTCCTGCCAGATTGTCGGCGTTTTCTGGGGCGCATTTACTGCGCGCAACCCGAAAGCGAATCAGGAGAACATCGCTGAACTGATGGCGTTGTATGCAGCGGGAAAAATCAAACCGCACGTCTCTGCACATTTCCCATTGGACAAGGGCGCTGAAGCGATCCGTCATCTTATGGACCGCAAAGCCACTGGAAAGGTTGTTGTGACGTTATGACCGAACAAAAGCCTCCCGGCGCTGTGATTGTAGCCGGGACTTTGCGGGCAAGACGGGGGGTTACCTTACCCGTTTTGGCAGCGATGGCAGCTATGTCGACGGCGTCTCGCGCAGAAGATGGGTGTGAGCTTTATACCTATGCGGTGGATGCCTTCGACCCGATGACGATCCGCGTCTTCGAGATTTGGACGGATATGGCGTCGCTCAAACGCCATCGAGAAGCCAATCATACGAAAATTTGGCGCGGCAAATGGAATGATCTTGGGCTGGGCGATCCCAATCTGACCTCATACGAAATTGATAATAAAGCACCGCTCTAGACGGTGCCTTAAAAACTCAGGGAGTACAGCCATGGTTGGACGCGTAAAAGACAAGGTCATTGTCGTGACGGGGGCTGCCAGTGGCATTGGCCTTGGCACGGTCGAGCGCTTGATTGAGGAAGGTGCCTTTGTTCTGGCTGCCGATATTCAAGATGAAAAAGGCGCCAATCTGGAAGCCCGCTTCAAGGATCGGCTGATCTATCGCCACTGCGATGTCACCGATGAAGCCCAAGTCAAAGCCATTCTCGACGATGCGGCAAGCCATTTTGGTGGCGTGGACGGCCTGTTCAATAATGCAGGCTCAGCCGGGATTATGAGCCCCTTGGAAGAAGTTGAATCCAAAGACTGGAAAGCAATCTTCGACATATTGGTGACCTCGGTCTTTTACGGCACCAAGCACGCCGTGCCGCATCTGGCCAAGCGCGGTGGCGGCTCGATCGTCAACACAGCCTCCATTGCTGGCCTTGAAGCTGGCTGGGGGCCGATTGCTTACTCAACGGCCAAAGCAGCGGTGATTCATTTCAGCAAAGTGGCAGCCGCCCAATTGTGTGCGAAAAACATTCGGGTCAATGCGATTTGCCCCGGCCTGATTGCGACGTCCATATTCGGCACCGCATTGGGTATGCCGCGCGAACAAGCCGATCAACTCGCTGCCCTTATCGCCCATCAAGGCGGCGCGGCCCAACCGATTGGCCGAGCAGGTCAGCCAAACGACATTGCTGAAGCCGTTCTGCTTCTGATGAGTGATGCGGGCAGCTTTATGACGGGCACGCATCTGGTCGTCGATGGCGGCATCACGGTCGGTCCACGCCATGCATGGGACCCTGCCGCCCCGTCCCCCATGGCCTCAATCTTTGGCGACGCTGTGCCGACACCACAGGGCTAGTTCAGGCATTTCATGGATCAGACCGGAAGCCCCGCCCCAAAGAAACCACCACTCTCGCCCAATGGCATTGGTGCGCTCTGGATGTTGGGGTCGGCTGCAGGCTTTTTGGTGATGGCGGTGTTGGCCAAGGGCTTAGGCTCGACCACCAGCGTCGCCATGCTGATCTTCTGGCGCTCACTCGCGGGTGTAGTGGCAGTCTTGCCCTTTGCTTTGATGGCTGGGCCGAAGGTGTGGAAGACCAGCAGACCTGGCAAGCTCTTGCTGCGCTCCAGCTATGGTACAATTGGCTTTTTTGCGGGCTTTTATGCTTTGGTGCATCTGCCGCTGGCGCAAAGTCAGGCTTTGAGCTTTTCGCGCACGCTGTTCATGACCATCCTCGCGGTCGTGATCTTGAAAGAAAAAGTCGCATGGCGACGCTGGACGGCGGTCGGTATCGGCTTCCTTGGTATCTTGATGATGACCAAGCCCGATTTTTCTGCCCATGCGACAGCCATTGATCCGGCAACTTTAGCAGCACTTGTATCCGCGCTTGCCTTCGCCTTTGCCCTCGTCACGGTCAAGGATTTGACCAAGGATCACTCGTCTTTGACCTTGGTGGTCTATGGCAATGTATTCACCACTTTGGCGGGTTTGCCGTTCCTGATTCTCGACCCCGTCTTGCCAGACTTGCAGACCATGGGCCTTTTAATCGCGATGGGTTTTGCAGGCGTTGCCGCCCAATCTTGCTATGTGCGGGCTTTATCGACGGGTGAGGCCTCATTAATGGGCTTGATTGATTATATTCGCCTGCCCTTGGTGGCGGGCGCTGGCGTGATTTTCTTCCACGAGGTCCCCGACACTTTAGCAATGGTGGGGGCCGCGATCGTGATCATCTCCACCATTTACATCACCGTGCGCGATGCCCAAACCAAAACGGCTAAGCCACCTGGCCCGCCACCAGCCTAGCGCCCCACTCGTTTAAGATGCCGAGCGTGATCAACGCTTGGCCGCCATAATAAAGGGTCCAGACCGCAGGGCTCGTGACCCGGTGCCATGGCGAGTCTGGCTTGAGTGCGAACATCTCAAACCCTAAAATCATGTCAGACGTTGCAAACGCGACGACACCAATCACGGCATAGGTCAGATACGGGCTTGTCGGTAGAGCGAGGGCCGAGAAGCACATGCCCAAGATGATCACGAAATAGACGCTCAACGGCCCCTTCATCGGCCCTAAATGCCGCCACAGGACGCCGAACAGCAAACCAGCACTTGTGACCAGCAAAGCTAGGGCGGCCACGACCTGCCAAGCCGCTAAGCCGTGCTTAAAGGCGCCAAATTCCAGAAACAGCGGGATGTAAAAGCCATGCGCAATGGCAAAAGCGACCACCCCCGCCATAAAGCGCTTCTCGCCCGGCCCTGCGAGCAGCAAGTCCCCCACCGCACTGGCCGCTAAGGCAAATAGCAAGAAGCTTGGCCCTTGCGCTTGCCACACCACCAGCGCGAGGCCCGCCACGGCCGCCGTCTTCATAAAGCTTCGCACTGGATTAGGTGCCTGCTTGTTGAAGATGAGGCCATAGAGCGCGGCCGCACTTGCTGACAGCATCCACAGCCACACCATCGGCTCGGCAAAATTAATCAGCATGGCCTAACCCCCTACGCGCAGGGATAGGCCACCGTCGACGCAAAGGCCTTGGCCCGTGATGAATCCAGCGTCAGCGCTCGCTAAAAAGAGCGCGACTTTGGCAATATCGTCTGGCTCGCCTAAACGCCGCAGCACGGCCTTATTGGCCCACGTATCAGCAATTTCGGGGCGCTGGTCCCAAAGACCTTGCGTCATACCAGTGCGAATAGCTCCGGGCAGTAGCCAATTTGCGGTGACACCAAACTTGCCAAGTTCAATCGCCACAGCACGTGTAAAGCCCTGCACACCAGACTTGGAAGCCGAATAAGCGGCGAGCCCCATGCCGCTACCTTCGGCCATGACAGAAGCGGTGTTGACGATTCGGCCAGCAGCACTGGCCTTGAGATCCGGGATAGCTGCGCGTGTCAGGCGGAACATGGCGCGCAAGTTCACATCCAAGGTCTGGTCCCAATCAGCATCGCTCGTCCGCTCCACCAAACTATTGGTCGCAATGCCGGCATTGTTGAACAAGATGTCGACCCCGCCCAAATGATTGCGCGCCGCCGCTAGGATTTGGTCTGGCGCATCCGGATCGGTGACCGATTGGCCATGGGTCACAATGCCAGATCCGTCGAAGGCTTGCGCCAGCTTCTCTCCCGGCAGATCAACCGCTAAAACCGCCGCCCCTTCTTGCGCGAAAAGTTTTGCGGTAGCGAGCCCAATGCCGGAAGCGGCCCCGGTGATAATGGCGCGACGGCCAGCCAATCTTTGGGTCAAAAAAAATCCCTTCTCTGCGTGTGCAAAGAAGGGATAATGGATTAGGGCGCAGTGTCGATGGAAAAAAACTTGTGCGTCGGTTGAACTGCAGTCCGCAGACCCTGGAGGGGGGCTGGGGGGGCTGTTGGGAAACCAGAACCTGCAAGATGTTCTGCTGTCCAACCGACAATGCCCTTATCGACCCCGCTTGTGGCGCGATCTGGGTGCAAATGCGGCGGAACGGGGGCATTGCATTAATTATTTGTCATTTAACATCACCAAAGCATGAAGATGGTTTCCACTTGGTGTTTTACTTCAGTTCAAATGGGCCTAAATAAACGCCATGAAATTCGCAAAAATGAATGGTCTTGGCAATGAGATCGCCGTCTTAGATGCGCGCGACCGTCCAATGACTCTAAATGCCAGCGCGGTTGAAGCTTTAGCGACTGCTGGAAAAGGCATTGGCTTTGACCAATTGATGGTTCTCCGTCCGCCCAAAAATCCGTTGGCAGACGTCTATAGCGAGATTTGGAACGCTGATGGCTCAAAGGTCGCCGCCTGTGGCAACGGCTCCCGCTGTGTTGCTTGGTATATGATGCGCGAGATGGGCCTAGATAATCTGGTCATTGAGACCGAAGCCGGATTGTTAGGGGCCATCCGCGTCGGCCCCAATAGGATCAGCGTGGATATGGGCGAACCCATTTTTGAGTGGGAGCGTATTCCCATGTCGGAACGCATGGACACGATCCGCATCGAACTGCAGGTCGGCCCTATCGACGATCCGATCCTGCATGGACCTGGTGTTGTCAGCATGGGCAATCCGCATTGCGTCTTTTTTGTCCAAGATGCAGAGCTGGCCCCAGTTGAAGCTGTTGGACCGATGATTGAATATCATCCCCTTTTCCCAGAGCGCACCAATGTCGGCTTTGCGGAGATCGTGGCAAGAGACCATATTCGACTGCGGGTTTGGGAACGGGGTGCGGGTCTGACGAAGGCCTGTGGTACGGGCGCCTGTGCGGCCCTAGTCGCTGCTGTTCGGCGCCGCCTATGCGACCGAGTCGCTAACGTCCAAGTTGATGGCGGCATGCTTCAGATCGAATGGCGGGAAAGCGATAATCACGTCATTATGACCGGGGCCGTCGCCCTTGAATCTGAAGGCACTCTAAGCGGAAATTAAGCAGATCGCAGCCTGATAGCTTGACGTGTTGGCCATCAGACCCCAAGCACCCCGCGCAAGCAGGGAGTTTAGACTCATGGCGAATGTGGTGGTTGTCGGGGCCCAATGGGGCGACGAAGGCAAAGGTAAGATTGTTGATTGGTTGAGCGACCGAGCCGATGTGGTGACGCGCTTCCAAGGCGGTCATAATGCCGGCCATACGTTGGTCGTGGGCGACAAGGTCTATAAGCTCTCGCTACTGCCCTCCGGCGTTGTTCAAGGCAAATTGTCGGTGATCGGCAATGGTGTCGTGGTAGACCCGCACGCCCTTCTCGATGAAATCAAGCGCGTGAGCGACCAAGGGGTGGTGATCGACCCGTCCATCCTCGTGCTCGCCGATAATGCGACACTGATCCTCGCCTTGCATCGCGACCTAGATGGCGCGCGCGAAGCCCAAGCTGGCGCGGGTAAGATTGGCACCACGGGCCGCGGCATTGGCCCTGCCTATGAAGATAAGGTCGGTCGTCGCGCTATTCGTGTCGCCGACTTGGCCGATCCTGATGCGCTGGATGCCAAGATCGACCGCCTGCTGGCCCATCACACGGCGCTGCGCAAAGGCCTCGACCTGCCGGAATTGGATGGCGCGGCGATCAAGGCCGAGCTTGTCGGCCTCGCGCCCAAAATCCTGCCCTATGCCCAACCTGTCTGGAAAGTGCTGGAAGAAGCCCGTCGCCGTGGCCGCCGCATTCTGTTTGAGGGCGCGCAAGGTACATTGCTCGACATCGACCATGGCACTTATCCCTATGTGACCTCGTCAAACACGGTTTCAGGCCAAGCCTCAGCGGGCACCGGCATGGGCCCCAATTCCTTGGGCTATGTGCTGGGCATCTGCAAAGCCTATACTACACGCGTCGGCGAAGGCCCCTTCCCGACGGAATTGTTCGACGATGTGGGTAAGCGCATCGGCGAGCGCGGGCATGAGTTCGGCACCGTAACAGGCCGCCCGCGCCGGTGCGGCTGGTTTGACGCGGTGCTGGTGCGCCAAGCAGCGATTGTCGGTGGCATCAGTGGCCTCGCCCTCACCAAGCTCGATGTGCTCGATGGGTTTGAGCAACTCAAAGTCTGCGTCGGCTATCGGATCGGCGACCGCGCCTTGGATTGGTTCCCGGCAGGTCTGAAAGATCAAGCCAGTGTTGAGCCGATCTTTGAATATTTCGACGGTTGGCAAGAAACCACGCGCGGTGCCCGCTCGTGGAAGGACTTGCCCGCAAATGCGATCAAATATGTGCGTCGCATCGAAGAATTGGTGACGCGCCCCGTCGCGCTTTTGTCCACCAGCCCTGAGCGGGACGACACAATCTTGGTGCGTGATCCATTTGAGGGGTAAAATCCATGAGCAAGATCATTTTCAACTGCCCACTTGGTCATTTTGAGCCCGGTACTGTAGAGTTGGATTTGTCGAGCCGGATTAACACCTTTGTTGGCATCAATAATATCGGGAAAAGCAAACTAGTCCGAAACCTAGAAATTTTAGGCAAGAGTGGCTTTAAGCTCTCGTCTGTCGATCATTCAATCGTAGCTTCGGTGCGCTTTGATACTGAATTTGCCCAATGGCTTGCCCCAATGCTTGGCTATTTCCCTGATCAACTCCTCAATGCGCTGCAGTTCCAAAACAGTTCGCTACCGCAAGAGATAAACGCGGAGATTTCTGGAAGAATCAAAAACGGATCAAGCACTTCACTGGAGCGCCTCGGCTATTTGTACGGCACAACCGAAAAGATTATAAAAAACCAATATTTCAAGATAAATTCGTTCGATCAGGCGGTATACATTGCCGCGGAGCGTGATTTTCAAATCGCGCCTCCTTGGTCAGGAAGCCCGAAGCCCCCCTATCAAGAGAATGGTAGCAATATCCAACAAGCTTACGATTTTCTGCATCGGGCAGCGGCAACTGGAAGACAGATAAACCAAACAATCGTTGGGCAATTAAATCAGGTTTTGGCACCAGACTTTGCTTTCACTGAGATTTGGCCAGATACGGCTGAAGGAAGTCCGGTGCTTAAGTTAGGATTAGGTGATGCCAAGTACCGCAGAATTGACGAAATAGGCAGCGGGATAAAGACAGTTCTCCATGCATTACTGGTTTTGAACGCTTACCACGAAATCTGGGAAAATATCCCCTCGTGCATCGTGATCGAAGAAATTGAGAACAATCTTCACCCGCGTGCTATTCGGCGATTAATCGATATTCTTGTTAAAGAAAGCGCTCATGCTGAGACGCGACTGATTTTCGTCACGCATTCACCCGTCGTTATGGAGCATTTGGCGTCAGTGCACGACGCAACGACACACCATGTTTATCGAGAAGGCGCTGCCACTGTTTGCCGTCCAATTCAGCACTTCAAAGACGCTTGTAATGCTCTGACCGATCTTGGTGCGAGGGCAAGCGATTTGTTGCAGGCCAACTTTGTGATTTGGGTCGAAGGTCCAACAGAACAAATCCTCATCCCCTACCTGATTTCAAAATATGCCCAAGACCTTGTTTTTGGAACAGATTACATTGTGGTTCTTTACGGTGGAAACTTGCTTCTTCATTTCTCTGGAGACATGCCTGAGTTGGCCAATTCAGATGAAAGTATGTCAACTGATATTGGGGATCATCGGATCGAAGTCGCTCGTTTGAACCGGAATTTTGCTTTCGTGATGGACAGCGATGGTGAAGTAGAAGGTAAGCCCCCGAAACGAGCTAAAGAAGCTATAAGGCAGGCACAGAATGATGGTCTCGAATTTCCAATTTGGACCACATACTGTCGCGAAATAGAGGGCATTTATCCAATTGAGATATTCACTAAAGTTTACGGACTGCCAAAGAATGCGTCAGCACTCGCAGAGCGAGATCACACATGGGGAGCAAGCGACATTCTGGCTATAGGTTGGGGCGTAGAACGCGGAAAGCCAATCAAGAAGATTGAACTTGCTAAAGAAGCAGTCAATTCAAGAGTCGAACTCACATATCAGGGAGACTTAAAGGCGTTGAATGAAATAATCGATGCAATTCGTCATGCAAAAAGTCGTTAAGATGCAGGATAATCAGGATCAGCCCCCCTCTTCCGACAATACCCCCAACCCGGACTGGGACGACGAGGACGTCGATGATGCCCCGCGCGAGCTAACGCCCGAGGAGCAGGCTCTGCATCAGGAGAATATGGCCAAGCTTGGCCGGATCATGCGGGCCTATGGCATTTTGAAGATTGGCTTAACCGCGCTTTTGATTGCCATTGTGATCAAATTCTTCGGCCGCTAGGCCTTAGCGCCACAGTGCCCGTGGGTCCCGTGTACAACTGACCTGGGTGCCGCCCACATCCAGCGCCAATCGGGTCGCCTTTGGTTCCCCCCACGCATAGCCTTCGGCCCGGTCATCGCCATCCACCAACAGATAGAGCGTCAAGGACGGCCTGTTCTGGCCCACCGGCCATTCCACGTTGCGTAGGCGGAGGCGTATCTTGGCGGGACTGCCGCCGACAAAGTCCGCGCTCGCCATGCCGCCTTGGTCATGCACCACGAGGTCGCTCACGATCGCGCGCTCGGCCCCTTTGGCCACCGAGGCCCAGCAGGTAAATGTCTCGGCGCGCTTCAAGCGGGTTGGCGGTGTATCACTGCCACCAAAGACCCGCACGCCGCGTTCGTCGACGCCAACATCGCGCACTTCCCAGACATTGGCAGAGAGGTCATGCTGCTCGCTGACATTAAGGACCCGCTTGTCGGCATTGGTCACAAGTTTACAGGACGCAGGACGGGTAGCCCCACTAAAGCCTTCCCCGCGCCGGCGCCAAATGATGTCACAACCGGCAATGGGGGTGAAGGCGTCCTTCTTGACTTGATCGGGCTTCAGGCCCGATGACGCATCCGTTTGACGCCACGCCCCTTCTAAGGACTTGCCATCCTTGGGCGCAAAGCCTGTTAGACGGACTGCTCCCAGTTCTTGATCCACACTCAATGTCCAGATGCGCTGGCGCAAAACAGGGCCCGCTTCGCCGCCCTTCCGATATTCAACATAAAAGCTGATAGGCCCGAATTCTGGCGCTTCAATTGGCCTGACGACCGCATGCAGCCGCTCATGGCGCAAAGGAAGGGGCACATTGAGTTCGGGCTCAAAAAAGGTCTGGAGCTCATTATCCCAGCGGCCAGCCAGGAGGTCAGCCAAGTCCAACAGGTCCTTGTTGAGGACTTCCACCATTGCAGGTGCCAAAGGCTTGACCGGAACCGGGACAGGTGGCGGCGCAGATACTTTTATGGGCGTGGTTGTTGCAAGGTCTGGCAAGCCCGCTTGTTCGGCAATCGACTGATTGACCAAGTCGGTCAAAATGCCTTCTGGAGTCATTTCTGGCGGCAACGCCTGGGTGGCCGAAGCCGGTGAAGACAATAGAGGTGCTTTGGGGGCTAACTGCGCCCAGCCCAGATTGGGTGATAGCCAGAAGAGGCCAGCCACAAGCAGGGCGGCTTTCAATTGGCTGTGGCGTGTCGAAATCGGCATGTCCAAACCCTGTTTTCCCCTATAAGGCGAAAGACTATGTCATGATTTTGTCAGGCGCTGCCAGCCCTCGCCCTGCGATACCCGCAGGTTCGCTCATGATGCCAAGGCGGTCGGGATCGCAGAGCGGATGAGCGATGGCGTTGCGCTCGCCGGCGCTGGCGTTAACAGACGGACAAATTCGCTCGCGACCATGGGCTTGCCAAACAGATAGCCCTGCAAGGTATGCACGCCGGCCGCCTTGAGAACTGCATGCTGGGTCGCCGTCTCCACGCCCTCGGCCACCACTTCACGACCCAAAGCTCGGCCGATACTGGAAACGGCTTGGATGATCGCCAAAGCTTCCCGCGAGGTCTTGGGGTCGAGGTCCAGACTGGTCACGAATTCGCGGTCGATCTTGATCTTGTCAAACGGGAAGCGGTGCAATGAGGTCAAGCTGGAATAGCCAACACCGAAGTCATCTAGCGCCAGTTTGCAGCCCATGGATTTGAGTTGTGCAAACAATTGGCGCACGCGATCTGGGTCACCCAAAAACGCCGTCTCGGTCACTTCCAGCACCACACGGGCGGGATTATAGCCGGTCTCAGCGAAGAGTTCTTTCAGATCACCGACGAAGTTTTCATCGATCAGTTCAAGCGGCGACACGTTAAGTGCGATGGGCAGATTGCCCCAATCGGCGGTGTCACTAAACACAGCTTGGCGGACAAAATGGCCAATATGGGCGATGAAGCCAGACTTCTCGGCGATTGGAATGAAGACGTCTGGGCCAACCCGCGCCCGCCCGCCACGATCCCACCGCAACAGCGCTTCAGCGGACACAACCTGATTGCCCGTACGGTCATACAAGGGCTGGTAAACCATGCTGAGAGCACCGGTCTCCAGATCAGCCTCCAACTCATCGCGCAGGGCTTTTTCTTCCGGCGACAGGATTGCGGTATTCATGACTTCAACGACGGATGGTTTCACTTCCGCTTTGATAACGGGTGCGGCTTCAGGCTCCGTCAGGTCGGTTTCCATCAGCTGCGCAAGACGATCGAGAGTCATATGAAGCAGCGCGATAGCGCGCTCAATCTCGGACGGGGCGACAGGCGTGTTGTGGATGCGAACCGCCGCCTCAATCCCACCTGCCAGCTTTGCAACAGCACTCGCCCCAATATTGAGGCTCATGGATTTGAGCGCGTGCGCCGCTTTTGCCAGACGCTCACGGTCACCGGCGTCCAAGGCTTCTTTCAATTCAATCAGGGTGCTGGGGGCGTGGTTGCGATAGAGGCCGACCACACGAACGACGAAATCGCGGCGATGCGTCTTTAAATCGCGCAGGAACGGCAGGATGACGGCGTCGTCAAACAAGCCGCCTTCGCCCGCGCCCCCGGCAGCCTCTGCGGTTGGCTCTACGGTTTGATCGTCAGACCGGGCGTCAATCATTTCGAGCGCTTTGGTTGCCAGATGGGCCGGTAGATTGGCTTGCAGGATTTCACCCAAAGCCACCAAGGTGAAGGGCTTATGCAGCACGCCGTCCATGCCACATTCCGACCAAGCGTTGGCTGCGGTGCCGACAACATGAGCAGTCAGAGCAACGACGGGCAAACGCTTCAAGCCTTCATCGGCCTCGCGCTTACGAATAGCACGCGTGGCTTCATAGCCGTCCATGACAGGCATGGAGCCGTCCATCAGCACCAGATCATAGTCTTTATTAGCCAACACATTCAGCGCATCTTGGCCATCAACAGCCACGTCCGCCTTAATTTCAAAGCGCGACAGCGCTTCTACCGCCACTTCGCGGTTAACTTCACCATCATCGACCACCAACACGCGGGCATCCGGGAAGGCCACCGTGATGGCTTGGTTCGTCAAGCCGCCTTGGCTGATCGCGAAAGTCGTCCCATTGCGCAGCGCTAGGATCAAATGATCTATGTCGGCGTGGCGGATCGGCCGCTGAAGGGCGGCGACCGCTTGACCGGCGCGCACCATGGAATCAGCAGCGGCATCATCGGGGTCGGCGAGCAACACAAGCTTCTTGGGATTGAACCCAGGCGGCAGTTCCGTCCGATTGACCTTATCCGCAATCACCAGATCAGGCTGAAGGGCATCGGTTTGGCCAATGACAGCCCCTGCTGCTGCAAAGCGGCGGCTGATCGCCCATGATTCAACCTGGCCTTCAACAAAAATCTTGACGCAAGACGGCGTGTCGGCCTCTTCCAAATGGGGTGGGGCCGCAAGCACGCGTGCGTCACCGGTCAGGGCTGGCAAGCGCACATGAAAGCTGGTGCCATGGCCTTGCTTACTGGTCGCGCCAATTTGGCCACCCATGGCTTCAACCAAGCGCTTGGAAATAGACAGGCCCAGACCCGTCCCACCAAAGCGGCGCGTCGTTGTTTGGTCTTCCTGTGAGAAGGCCGAAAAGATGCCTGAAATCTTGTCTTCCGCAATCCCGATGCCGGTATCTTGCACGATCATGCGCCAGAACTGGCTATCGGGATCGGGCTCAAGGCGAACCAGCACATGGCCGGTTTCGGTAAACTTCAAAGCGTTGGAAACGAGGTTGGAGATCACTTGGCCCAAACGCACAGAGTCCGCAGGGATCATTTTCGGTGCTTGGGGATGGGCCGAGGCTACCAGTTCCAAACCTTTTTCGCGAGCTTTGGTGTGGAACAAAGCCAAGACATCATCGACCAAGTCCAGCGCATTGATTTCGCAGATCTCAACTTCCAGCTTGCCCGCTTCAATCTTCGAGAAGTCGAGAATATCGTTGATGACGGCCAGCAAGCTGCGTCCAGACTTCACAATGGTGTCGGCATGACGCTTCGCTTTGGCTGGCAAGGATTCCGCCGCCAAAAGTTCTGCCATCACCATCACGCCATTCATTGGCGTGCGGATTTCGTGGCTCATGGTGGCCAAAAAGTCGGACTTGGCGGCATTGGCGCGCTCGGCCGAGTCGCGGGCGACCAGATAGTCACTGGTCCGCGCGGCCACTTCAGCTTCCAGACCACGCATGTGGGCTTCGATACGACGATCCCGCTCGCCAATGGCTTCCAACATGGCGTTGAAGCCGGTCACCAAGGTGCCGACTTCGTCCGTGGTCGTGGCTTCCACCCGCTGCGAGAAGTCACCCTTCTCGCCAATCGCAGCCACCGACTTGGTTAGATCCGTCAAAGGCTCGGTCAGCGCGCGTTGAATCCGCCGTGAAATCCCTAACGACATCAGCAACGCCAGTAAGGCGATGCCCAACACGCTGCCGATGGAGCGCAGCAATGGCGTCAAGAAGTCATTGGCCATATGGACGACCACGACACGCCCGAGTACCTGCCCACCCAATTCGATCGGCGAGACAACTTCCACCGATTTGGTGGTGATCAGCGCCACAAGGTTCGGGTTGGCGCTTTCACTGTCCAAGCGCACGTCATTGCGCAACCGCGTGCCAGAGCCGTTTTCAGCCAAGGACATGCCATTGGCCATCTCCACCCGCGCATAGACGATCCCTGGGCTGCGTGAGATGGCGCGAATAGCGATGAAGGCACGTTGGCGATCTTGGGCTTGCACCGCTTCCGCCGCGCTACTCGCCAGAACTTGCGCTGCAGTCCGCATTTCAGACCAGCGCGCCTCCGCGTGGCGCGTCATGTCCTGATAGGCAAAAATCATTGTGACCGGCACAACCGAGAAGATCACCGAGCCCAACACAAGCGCCGCCAGCCGTGACCGGATGGAGCTCGGCTTTTTAGCCTTTTGGACTTTCTGTTTAGGAGGCTTCGTCTGAGATTTCACCTGATCAAACCTGGGAACTTGCATCGTACACACTCGGTAGCGCGGACACATTAAGTGCGGGTTAAGCCAACAGAATTTGGCCACTGCTGAACTGGGCGGTAGTGCTGCAACGCGACAACTTGGCTTGACGGGCGGTTAACAGATTTAAGCTACAGACTGCACGTAACAGGAGTTAGATAGACGTGCATAACGCCGTTTCCATCCATCATTATGGGCGCGCTGAAATCGCGATTGCCTGTCGTTCTGCTAAGGCCGCTCCCGATGAGTGACTTAAGCCTGACGGCCACATCTCAATTCGTGCCAACCGACTATGCGCGGATCTTGGTGGTTGATGATGATCCCATTCTGCGTGAATTTGCCGGCGTCTATCTGACCAGCCCTACGATGGAAGTTGAAGTCGCAGAAGATGGCCAGGCCGCGTTAGCGCGCTTGAAAAAGGGCGGGATCGACATTGCTTTGGTCGATCTGGAAATGCCCGTTATGGACGGCTTTGAACTGATCGCCGCAGTGCGTGCCGAACCCAGCCTTGAAGATCTGCCCATCGTCGTGATCACCGGTCGCGAAGATATGGAAGCAATCGACCGCGCCTATGGTACCGGAGCAACATCGTTTGCGATCAAGCCGCTGAACTGGCGCTTGGTCAGCCACCAATTGGCCTATGTGCTGCGCAATAGCCGCGCCGATGCCAAACAGCGCCAAGGTCGGCGCTTGGCAGAACAGGCCGATGGTTTGAAAACCAACATCCTGCGTTTGATGCGGCATGAGTTTAACACACCCTTCAATGTGATCTTGGGCTTTGGTCGCCTGATTGAGGGCCATAGCGACAATGCAGCCATTCAAGGCCATGCCCGTCAGATTTTGATGGCCGCTGAAAAGTTCAAGCGGATGCATGATCAATTGATGGAATCGGCGCGTATCTTATCTGGAGATATTGAAGTCACGAAAAAGGTATTTTCGGTTGCCGATCTGATAAAGGCCGCAGCGCGCGAGGCATTGCGCGGGGGTGGTAAGTCAACAGATCTGAAACTGGCCGATCGGACTGGCAATACCGAAATCACGGGTGATTATGATTTGTTGCTGACGGCTTTGCGCAATCTGATTGAAAACGCCTTTGCCCATGGCCAAGCCCCAATTCATGTGACAGGCCAGCGGACGGCCAACGGCCGGGTGGCGATCCGCGTCTCAGATGCCGGCCAAGGCATGGATCAAACCAGCTTTGCACTCGCGATCCAAGCCTTCAAACAAGGCAATAGCGCCCTGCAGCGTACCGAAGATGGCTTAGGTTTGGGCTTAGCCACAGCGGTTGGCAGCTTGAAAGCTGTTGGTGGTGAAATACATCTTGTCAGCGGCGAAGATGTCGGCTTTGGTATTGAGATGGAGTTTCCACTAGAATTGTCCTAATTCAAAGCCGGACATTTGAGTGCACTGAAAATACGCATGAATCATGGTAATTGATTACTTACGAACGTTAATTAGATCATAACGTCCAATTTAATCACCCCTTTAGCTTGTAGGTCTATAGAATGCCTTTCGGCAGTAGGCGTAAAAACATGTTTTACCGTTCAAACTCAAAGCGTTCTCGACGGGGCAACATTACGATGGTCAGTGCATTGGCGCTGGTGCCATTGAGTTATGCGGTCTTGTGTGGTGTCGAGATTGCCGGAATCTCGAAAGGACGAGCCAACTTGCAAGCGGCTGCGGATGCGGGTGCTTTGGCTGGCGCGGGTGAGTTAAGCGTTTCCACCCGTGGCGATGACGGGATCCGCAGCACAGCGATCGCCCTTGCCAATAGTGCGCTCAGCGGCCTGACAGATACAACCACGCCCAGTTTCACCGTCGACATCAATCGCAATGCCGGGACTGTCACCGTTACCGCGCGTGCGCAGTTTCAGTCGATGTTCTCAGGTCTCGTAACAAACAAGACGCCGCTGGAAGTCACTTCGACCGCCGAAACCTTAAGCAAGACGCCACTATGTGTGCTGCAGATCGACCAAACTGCCACGATTGGTGCGAATGTCATGGATCGTTCGATCATTCGGGCCCCTGGCTGCTTAGTCCAATCCAATTCCGGAATCTCCGTTATCAATTCGGCCCGCATTGAGGCCGGTGTCGTGCAGGCGGTGAAATCCGCAACTGGTATGATTTCGCCTGCCGCCAGCGTGGGTGCTTTGCCGATTGAGGATCCGTTTAAGGACCTCAACCTTGCCCCTCCCTCGGGTTGTTCCACGACAGCGGAAAGCATCCAATATAGCGGGAGCGAGACCGTCAGCCTGCCACCGGGCGTGCATTGCGAGCAGATTTCGATCAATGGCAATGCCACCATGATCTTGGAACCCGGCGAGCATTATTTCAAAGGCGAGATGGAATTTAATGGCAATGCGACGCTGAAAGGCGATGACGTTGTTCTGATCTTTGATACCAATCGCGCCTTTTCCTTTGGCCAAAACTCTACTGTGAACCTGACCGCCCGAAAAACAGGGCCGCTGGCAGGTTTCTTGATTGCGACTGGCCGCACCAATACCAAACGCTTCACGATTTCGTCGAACCGTGTTCGGGAATTGCTCGGCACCATCTATATGCCCGGCAGCGACCTTTACATTTCGGCGGCCGGCAATGTGGCGCAAGACTCGGCTTGGAGCGTCATTGTGGCCAAATCGCTTACTTTGGACAAAAATCCAGTTTTGGTGATTAACAAGAATTATGTCGGCTCAGGCGTCCCGGTACCTGAAGGGGTTGGCCCATCCTCTGGCTCGCCACGCCTCGCCCGCTAATCAGCCGAAGTTCTGTGCCGTCGCCATGGCACCCATCCGACCAGAAATGGCGTGAAACTCCGCGACTGTCTCTTCGATAATGGCGCGGGCGGACTTAATCTCATCGATGAGACCCGAGGTTTGGCCAGCCAAGCCCACAGCGGCTTCCATGTCGCCACCAAAATAGAGGTCGAGAATACCTTTAAACGTATCGGGCGGCATGACACCTGCCTCATAGATGGCCGCCGTGCGCTCGGTCTTCAGCGCGCGAATACAAGGGCTTGCCTTCTTATTGAGGACAAAGGTCCCCGTTTCTTTGGCATCGAGTATGGCTTGTTTATAATTGTGATGGACTGGGCTTTCCGCGCAACTGACAAAACGGGTGCCCATTTGGATCGCTTCCGCCCCTAAGGCGAAGGCGGCTGCCATGCCTTTGCCGTCACAAATGCCGCCTGCCGCCACCAAGGGCACATCGGTCACCCGACGGATCGCCTGCAACAAGACCAGGGTGGAGACTTCTTCGGGGTTCTTAAAGCCCCCGCCCTCCGCGCCTTCGACCACCAGACCATCAATGCCCGCTTCCACGCATTTCAGGGCCGCATCGACCGTTGGTACGGCGTGATAGACGACGATCCCAGCAGCCTTTAAAGGCGCAATGAACTTAGCTGGGCTGCCCGCGGAAGTGGTCACAAACTTGACGCCAGACTCGCAGATGAATTGCAAAATCGCATCATTTTTCAAAAACATGATCGGAAGATTGACGCCAAAAGGGGCCGACGTCAGCGTCTTCATTTTGAGAATTTCCGCTTGGCAATTCTCCGTCTCGCCAGAAGAAGTTTCAATCACACCCAGCCCACCCGCTTCACAAACGGCGGACGCCAATTGCGAGCGGGCGATCCAGCCCATAGGTGCTTGGACGATGGGGTATTTCGCGCCGGTATGGGCCAAGAAGCGGTTCATAGCGATTTCCTTCCTTTGATTTTTTAGCGGCCGGGCCGATAGCTGCGCTCAATTTGGCCAGCAAGGTCGGTACGGTTAAACAGAACGGGCTTTGTCTTCATCTCAACAAAGAGTTTGCCCTGATCGGCATAATGGGGCGAGGTTTTGTCCAGAGTGGCGGAGCCATATTGATGCACACTGCTCGACGATAATTTGCCCGCTTTGTCCCAACTGACGAACATGATGAAGGTATCACCACCATTGGCCGTCAGCGTCCCATCTTTCTGGGTTGCGCCATAGACAGCACGATAGACATCCGGCCCACCGTCCACGGGTAAGTCCAGCGTGCCGCGTCGATAGCGATTGACCTCGCCCCAGGTGGGGTCAAGCCGCCCGAAATGGGTCTTGAGTTGGGTGATGGCGGCATCCAAGGCAGGGCGCAGAGGCGGCAAAGCCTCGCCATTTTCTGCGGCGCGCCCAATGGGTTGGCCCATCAGGACAGCCAAAGCCGCCCCACGGTTGGCACGGTCGGTGCGACGATCCCACGCTTTCAGCACTTTCTGAGCTTCGGCTAAGTCTGGATTGCCCGTGGCGTCATAGGTCAAGGCCTCGCGGATCAGGCCAGCCAAAATACCCTTCTCGCTATAACCAAGATCATATTTATAGGCCTCAAACTCTTCGGCAGAGATGGAAGGGTCCAAAGCATAGGTTTCCAGCACGCGGTAAGCGCGATTGGTCATATTGGTCTGTAGGCCCAAATGCGCGCCGAGGCTTTCCGAGCGGATATTGTCTGGGCCGTCAGTTGCCACCAATGGACTATTATTGGAGTTGAAGACCAAGCCCGATTGCGGGTTCCAAAGCTGGGGCAGCTTGTCGAATGCCACGCGGCCCTGCCACAAAAGGTCGCTGCGATCACCGGGCAACGTGCCCAGCCAATCCACGCCATCCTTGCGGATCGGGAATTGACCATTGGACAGATAGCCGACATTGCCCGCCTCATCAGCATAGATGAAATTGATGCTGGGCAGCGCCTGCATCGCCATGGCGGCGCGCCACTCGGCTAGGTTCTTGGCTTTATTGATCGCCATATATTGGTTGGGCTGGCGGAGTTCGCCTTGCCCGGCATAGCTGACAGCAAAAATACCGTGATCGGTCTCCAAGGCAGGGCCATGCACGGACCATAGAAGATCGCGCTTCACGGTCCATAGGATCGGACCCCAGATTTTCACGCGGAAGGTTGCAACCTTCTTTTCAAACTTCACCCATTTGCCGTCCAAGAGATACTGATCAGGCTTTTTCGGGTCAGTGGTCAGGCGGTAGACGTCTGCCAGATCGGGCTTATTGACCGTGCTGGCCCAACCCAGATGCGCGTTATGGCCGTGCAGCATGAAGGGGGAGCCGGGGAAAAAGCCGCCAGCGACATGCCAACCTTCGCCACTGTCCAGCACAGCCTCATACCATGCCACCATGCCATCATAGGGCTGATGCGAATTGACCAGAAGGCGGGTCGCGCCATCGGTGGAGCGCTTGGGCGCAATCGCAATCCCGTTAGAGCCTTTGGGCGGGGCTTTATCCGGCCCGGTCGCAGGCTCTAGGATCGACTTGAAGACCTTATCTAGCCCATAGAAAAACGGCCCCCGAAACACGGTGCCAGCCGCCACATCCTTACCGGACAGGGGCAAAAGCCCACTCGGCACTTTGGTTGGGTTTTGCGCGGCATATAAATTGACGCCATCGGCATAGGCTTGCATGATGGCGCGGGCTTCTGGCGTAACTTCGCGCTCATAGCCTGCATTCACGCTGTCCCAGACTTTCAGCAATTGTACCAGATAATCGCCAATGGCGGCATCCTTGCCCTTGGTTTCACTCATGGTGCCGCGCGTGGTCAGGACGGCTTCGGTGATCGTAGCAAAATCATCTTCGGAATGCGCATAGCCCATGCCAAAGGCGACATCGACGTCGCGCGGTCCTGAAATATGGGGCACGCCAAACTTATCGCGCTCGATTAGCGCATCATAGGTCTTGGCCTTTTCAAGATAGGGCGCTGGATTGATGACCTCAGGGAATAGGGCCAGTCGAACACCAGCTGCATAAGCCCCCGCACCCAAAATAAGGATCAATAGACCAGCCACTAGGCCGATCTTGCCACGTCTTTGCATGATGTTGCCCCCTTGAGCGCTTATGAAACTGCACTCTTGACCCATCTTGGTAACGCAATTGCGAGCAATGTCTACGGGGGTGAGAGAAGGGTCCAGCTCTGGCCTGCGATTTTCCGCGACAAGTCCGTCGGGGTGCGTTAGCAAAGGTCAAAATCATCATTTGCGGAGAAAACACCATGAGCGACACCCAACTGCACGGCCTTGAATTGCGGT